>JAGRBM010000598.1 GCA_020434085.1 Chrysiogenia bacterium
CCCGAGAGGATCTTGCCCGAGGGCGGAACCACCGTGTTGTAGGCGCGGGCCAGGCGGGTGATCGAGTCGAGCAGGATGACGACGTCCTTCTTGTGCTCGACAAGGCGCTTGGCTTTCTCGATGACCATCTCGGCCACCTGGACGTGGCGCTGTGCGGGCTCGTCGAAGGTGGAGGAAACCACCTCGCCGTTGACCGAGCGCTGCATGTCGGTGACTTCCTCGGGGCGCTCGTCGATGAGCAGCACGATGAGCATCACTTCGGGCTGGTTGGCGGTGATCGAGTTGGCGATGTTCTGCAGCAACACGGTTTTACCCGTGCGAGGCGGCGCGACGATGAGGCCGCGCTGACCCTTGCCGACCGGACAGAGCAGGTCCATGACCCGCATGCTCATGTTGTCCTTGCCGTTTTCCATCACGAGACGTTTTTCGGGATAGAGCGGCGTGAGGTTGTCGAAGAGGATCTTCTCGAAGGCGACCCTGGGGTCGTCGTGGTTGACCGACTCGACCTTGAGCAGCGCGAAGTAGCGCTCGGAATCCTTCGGGGGACGAACCTGGCCCGAGACGATGTCGCCGGTGCGCAGGTTGAACTTGCGGATCTGCGAGGGCGAGACGTAGATGTCGTCGGGCCCGGGCAGGTAGTTGTAGTCGGGCGAGCGAAGGAAGCCGAAGCCGTCGGGCAGGCATTCGAGCACGCCGTCCCCGTAGATCGCGCCGGCGCGCGCGGTCTGGGCGCGCAGCAACTCGAAGATGAGTTCCTGCTTGCGAAGGCCGGCGTAGTTCTCGACTCCGAGTTCCTTGGCCATTGCCGTGAGGTCGGCGATCTTGTGGTTCTTCAGACGGCGAAGATCCAGAGCGCCATCGGGGCGCTCGGCTTGTTCGACAAGCGGCGTGCGACCCGTGGGCGGCTTGGGCGCGGGGTTAAGCGGTGCGTCGTCGTTCTCTTCGTCTTCGACGTCGGGCATGTCGGGCGCTTCTGGCGCCGCGGCCGGGCGCGGACGCATGCCGCGACGTTTGGGGCCGTTGCCGTTCTTGTTGTCTGCGGAGTTGCCGGCGGGCCGCTTGCGGCGTGCCGGGGCTGAGCTCTTCGGGGAAGCCACGGAGACTGTTCCTCTGTTGTCTTTCTAGGATATGGCGCGCGCTGGCGCTGTAGTCATAACCGGCCCGGGAGAGCGTCAACTCTTTGGGGGACCGAACTCGTTACTCGTTAAAAATCGGTGCGACCTGTCGCGGTTGCCCGCTCGGGTTTTCGGACACTCTTCCGAAAACGCAGCCCGATTGGTGCATCGGACTTCAAAACCCTCGCCGTTGTTGGATGAAAGCAAAAGGATGGGTTGGAACCGGCTTGAGGTCTCTTCGACCTCTTCAAGTAAATCCCTTTGCAGCCGCAGTCACAAGTTTACGAAGCCTTGGGAAGGGTTGTCAAGACTTCTGGGCCTCTTCGCGTCGCATGATGAAATTGAGCATCCGGCCCGCTCCGTCCCCTTCACGGCGGTAGGAGTAGAAAAGCTCGTTTTCCTGAACCGTGCAGAGGGGCGAGAGCAGCAGGTTTTTCTCCGGCATCCCGGTGCTCGCCAGGATGTAGGCATTGATCATCTTCAGGTCCATCAGCCAGCGGTTGTTGCGCGTGGGACGGGCAAAGCGGCTCCAGAAATCGAAGCGCTCGCGGAACTTGGACAGCACGGGCTCTTCGATTTCGAAGCTGTCGAAGCCGATGCCCGGGCCGATGGCCGCGACCAGCACCGAGCCCTCGGTGTTGAATTCCTTGGCCATGATCTTGAGCGTTTTTTCCAGAATCCCCGCCACCGTGCTGCGCCAGCCGGCGTGAACGGCGGCAATGACTCCCGCGCGGTGATCGTAGAGCAGAATGGGAATGCAGTCGGCGGTGCGAATGGCCAGTGCCAGGTTGGGCACGTCGGTAATGAGCGCGTCGGCCCGTTCCTCGCGAAGGCCCTCGAGACTCTCGGGCATCTCGTCCTGGCGAATCACCAGCACGCGCGCGCCGTGTTCCTGTCGCGGGTAGACAACGCGCTCTTGCGCGATGCCCAGGTCCTTGGCCAGGTCGGCGAGGTTCTGCTTGAGGGGCTTGGCGTCGCCGCCCTCTGGCGGATCGGAGAAGTCGATCTTCGCGCGGGCGCGACGACCGGCACCGAGCTTGGTGCCAAAACCGTGGGCCAGCTCGGGATAGCCCAGCGTGACGGGTTCGTGTTCGACCCAGGTGAGGTTTCCGCGGGCGACCGTCGGGTCGCTCTGCTCGGCTTTCTTACGCGCTTGTGACAAGGGTTCTTACCTCTTGGAATGACTTGGGCGGCGTGCTCTGGAAACGCATCGGTTCACCGGTCGCCGGATGAACAAAGCCCAGCGTTTCGGCATGGAGCGCCTGATCGGGCAGCGCCGCAACGGCCGCCGCAAGTTCTTCGGAATGCTTGTAGATGCGCTTTCGCCCGTACATGGGGTCGCCCAGCAGCGGGTGTCCCAGCTCGGTCATGTGGACGCGGATCTGATGGGTGCGACCGGTTTCCAGGCGAAGCGCGATGAGCGAGATGTTCTCGCTCCCGCCCAGATACTCCCAGTGCGTCACGGCGTTCTTGCCGCCGCTTCGCACGCTGGCGAACTTCTTTCGGTTGACCGGGCTGCGCGCCAGCTCGCTCTCGATGCGCCCTCCCCGGTCCTTTGGTTTGCCCCAGACAAGCGCAAGATAGCGGCGCTCGACGCTGTGGTCGGAGAACTGCTTGGCAAGGCGGGCGTGGGCCTCGTCCTTCTTGGCCAGCACGAGCAGGCCAGAGGTGCCCAGATCGATGCGGTGCACGACGCCGGGGCGAAGCGGCAACCCGACGGTGGAGAGCTCGATGCCCAGGTGGCAGAGCCCGTTGAGCAGCGTGTCGTCGTCGTGTCCGGGACCCGGATGGACCGAGAGCCCCTGGGGCTTGTCGACCACGATGAGGTGGTCGTCTTCAAAGACGATCTCGAAATCGGCATGGGCGGCAACGATGTTCTGTGGAACCGGCGGCGGAACGTCGATTTCCACCTGGTCGCCGATGCGCAGCTTGTGAGCGGGCTTGACCGGATCGCCGTTGACCCGAACGAGGCCGAGGCGCGCCCAGCTAGCCGCCTGCGACCGCGAGAGCAGCGCGTCCTGGCGAGCCAGAAAGTTATCGAGCCGCTCGTGGGTGTGCGGCGGATCGATGCTCACGGTATACTGAAGCTGGCTCATCGTACGGATTGACCGGGCGGGACCGATACACCGCTCTGCGCGGCGAGTCGGTCACTTCACGTGCCCTACCCCTGAATTTCCAAAGTGGTGTCCGCGCAGAACCCCGAAGGGATGCGCGGGAATGTGCGCTGTTTACCAGATCTTGGACTTGATCTTGCCGCTGTACTTGATGAGAACGTCGACAATGGCAAGGTCGAAGAAGTTGTGACTCTGGACGATCTCGGGAGCCACGCGCTGCTGATAGAGCGCACGGCCCTCATCAAGCTCGTCGGAGATCGCCTCAAAGAGGTTGTCCTGCTCGATCCCCTCTTTGATCTTGTCTTGATTGTACAGGTGAACGTCTGAAACGATCGCCCGTGCAAGGCGCCTCGCGGCCTCTGGTTCACTAATCAGTGCCAAGAATCATCACACTCCCGACAAAACTTGAACGGATCCTAGCAGCTTGCAGATAAGAGGTCAATAGAATCAGGGGTTTAGAGGTGCCCTGCGGCCTCTTGGGGCACTTTCGGGGCTCTTCGGCCACCTGCGTGGGGCGCAACTGCCCGCCCGTTGCGGGCGCCGGGCCCTACTCGGGCTCCTGCAGCCAGGAGGGAATGTCACGGCTCGTGTGGAGGATGCGGACGACCTCGATGTGGTCGGGATGCGGAAGGTAGACGATCAGCTAGGGGAAGCGCCCCACCCGGCAGTGGCGCAGGTCTTTGATCCCGAGGAGCTGCCCATAACGCGGTGAACCGGAGTTCGGGAACCGGCAGAGCTGGTCGTAGGCCGCTTCCAGCGCAGTTACGAACTCGCCTGCCAGCTACTTCTGCGTCTTGAGGGATTCGCGGAGTTCCTTGAAGTAGGCGGCATCGGCCTGCCCGACCAGGGGCGAATTCACCCCCTCCAGAATCATCTCGCGCAGTTTGTTCTTCTCGAACTCCTTGCGGATGAGATCGCGCAGATACTCGCTGGTCGTGCTGAATCCGCGCTCTTCGACCTGCTGGTCGACGAATTCCTTGAGGGCCTCGGGCAGTGAGATATTCATCGTGCTCATGGCCCAAGTTTGCTCGATTTTGGCAAAAATTGGCAAGAATGCGCCCCGGCATGAGCGGGGCGCAGGCGATCGCCCTAGTCGCTCTGGGACTTGCGAAGCCGGGCCAGGTAGCCCTCGCAGGCGGCGCGGGGGTCGAGGCCCAGTTCCCTGCAGTAGCCCTGGAGGAAGCCGCGGACGTAGACGGCTGCCGGGAGCAGGGAGAATTCCTCGGCTTCCAGATTCTCCAGATGGGTGCGCGAGACCTTGGTCTCCCGGGCGATTTCCTGGAGGCTGCGACCGCACTGCTCGCGGAATTTGCGCAGGTTCTCGCCCGTGTAGTCCTGATCGGAAGAGAAAAATCCCCCGGGATCGGGGCGCCGGGCGGGTGTTTCGGCTGGCTCTGCCGGCGCGGCGGTGCGCGGGGTTTCTGAGGGAGCGGCCGGTGCAGGCTGCTCCGGAACGGGCGCGGGCGCCGGCGTCTCGGGCTCGGCGCGGCGGGTGATGCCGATGACCTTGGCCCCTGCCGGTTCCACCGAAGTGAGCGTGGGTGCCGGGCGCGGGAAGAGCGCCTGCTGGGTCTCTTCTTCCTCGGGTTCGGGCGAGAGAATGAGCCGGGGGCGCGTCGTCTCGCCTGCGTCCTCTTCAGGCTCGGCGGGCGCAGCAGGCGCATCGGGCGGCAGCGCCAGGCCGAGCTCGCGGTTGTATCCGGCCCTGCGCGCCGGATCGAAGAGCAGCGCCTCGGCTTCATCGAGGCGGCCCGTCATTTCCTGGCGTTCGTCGTCGTCAATCAGGGAATACGCGGCCCCGAGTTCCTTGCACCAGGTGCGCCGGGCACGCTGCAGCGCCGTGCGCAGTTCTTCCTCGCTGGAGTCGGGCGCGACTTCGAGCAGCTCATAGAAGTCCTGTTCGGTAATCGACTTCATGCGGGCGACTCCGTCTGCAGCGACACGCGCGCTGCGGCGGCCTGATCGATGAGGCGCTGGGCAAGCGCGCGGACCGCAGCGGCCGTGTCGGAATCGGGGCGCTCGGTCAGATAGGGCTGGCGTCGCCGAAGGGCGCGGCCCACGTTTTCGTCATAGGGAATGGCGCCCCAGGATTCACAGGGAAGCGCAAAGACCTTTCGCACCGCCATGCTCATGGCTTCCGCCAGGTCGGCGTCTTCGTCGTAGCGCACCTGGTTGGCAATCAGTGAGAGGTGCACCGCCGAGAGCGCTCCTTCAATGGCGCGCGCCAGGCCCGCATTACGGCGGTCGATTTCCTGAAGGAGCTGCACGGGCGAGCGGGCCTTCGCGCCTCCGCCGGCATACAGGCACTCGGTCACAAGCTGGCGCATCCGCTCGTTGGTGCACTGGCCTGCAACGAATCGGAAGAAGAGCGTCTTCAAAAACCGGTAGGCGTTTTCCATCGCCGTGGGCTCGGGCGTTGAGAGCACGAGTCCCTGGTCTGCCAGCAGGAAGATGTCGACGATCGAGTACGCCGAGCCCGCGCCAAGGTCGAGCAGCACGAAATCCACGGGCAGCTCGCGCAGCCGCGAGAGTGCGGCGCGCCGGGCGCTCGTTTTGATGTTGGGGGAGTGCAGCGGCTCGCGCGCGCCGCACACGACCTGCAGGTTCGGAAGGCTCGTCTGCGAGAGCACCTCTTCCATGGGGCGTCCCTCTTCGAGCTCGACCCAGCCGCCGGGCGCCGGGCGCTCCACGCTCAGGCAGGTATGCAGGTTCGGGCCGCCGAAATCGGCGTCCACTGCCACAACGCGCTTTCCCGCCTGGGCCAGCGCCCAGGAGAGCGAGCCCACGAAGAAGCTCTTGCCCACGCCGCCCTTGCCCGAGGCAATGGCGATGACACGCGGGCCGGCACTGGCAGCGGGCACGAGCGGAATGCTGGGCGCTTCCGCCGTTGTCGCCTGTCCGGTCTGCGGCGCTTTCTTTTTTCTGCGTACGCTCAAAGGACCCCCGCCCCTTGCTCTTGCACTAGTCGAGCAGCTCGACGTTCCAGTAGGCCGCGTTGACCAGGAACGGTTCCCATTCGCGATAGATGGAAGGCTTGCCGGGCATCAGCAGCGCCGGCGTCCAGTTGGGCTTGATGGGCTTTTGAATGAGCCGCATCCGCGCCTCGGCCGGGCGCCGCCCGCCCTTCTTTCGGTTGCAGTAGATGCAGCAGCAAACCAGATTCTCCCAGGTGGTCTTGCCACCCTGCGCGCGCGGAATCACGTGGTCGAGACTCAGCTCCGCAAGGGGCGGACTCTTTCCGCAGTACTGACAACGGCGCCCGTCGCGCGAGTAGATGTTGTGCCGGTTGAGTTTCATGTCGCGGCGCGGAAGCCGGTTGAAGCCCACCAGCATCATGACCCGTGGCACGCGGATGACGCGGTCGACAAGGCCGATGCCGTCCTGATGCGCTGCAACCGAGAGGTCGGCCCAGGATTCGAAGTCCAGGGCACGCAGTTGCTCGTCGAGAAGCTTGGCGCTGCCCTGGTAGGCCATGGTGAAGGCACGCCGCGCGGTGACCACGCTGACGGGCAGATACGATCTGTTGAGGACCAGGACCCTGGCATCCAGTGCTGATGTGCTCGACACGGGGACACTCCAAACCGGCGATGCGAGCCCTCTCCTGCCCCGATTTGCGCCGGTCACATCCGGGCCGGCGCCTGCGGGGGCATTCCTCTCCTGCCTGTTACTGCAACTAAAATTATGACACCACCCCTCGTGCTGTCAAGGAAATGTCAGGCTTAGGGTCTTGAAATCACAAAGGTTTTCGGTTCTTGTTGCTTCCGGCGGACGGGGCCGGGAACAAAAAAAGCCCTCGGGGTGCGACCTGCGTCATACAATCGGGCTGCATCTGTGGGGCAGACTTTGGTATAAGGGCACGCCCCAGCGGGGTTTCAGGCCCCTTCCCGGCGGACGGAGCCCGCGAAGGATCAAGTAGCGCGCAATGGAACAACTCCTCTATCTTCTGGCCCTGCATGCCTTCCTCGTGGCGGCGGTTCTCTATGGCGCCTTCGTGGTGCGCGCGCGCGAGGGGCTGCTGCGCTGGGCCGGGTGGTTCTCGCTGGCCGGGTTTGCCCTGGACAGTCTGGGGCTCATCGACGCCCACGTGAGCGGGGGCAGCGTGCTGGGCGCCGCCGGGATGTTCTATTCGATGATGGCGTGGGCGATCGTAGGCGTCTTCCACGTGCTGGTGCTCCGCCGCGACGTGCGTGCACTCGGCGTCGTCGCCCTGCCGCTGGCGGTGCTCTTCAACTCACTGGCTCTTCTCGAGGGCGGCGAGTCGGTCACCCCCACCGCGCCGCCCATCTGGGTGAGTGTGCACGTGGGCATGACCACCTGGGGCGAGGCGCTCTTCGCGCTGGCCGCAGCGGCGGGCGTGCTCTACGTCTACCAGGACTACCGGCTTCGCAAGAAACAGATCCACGGCGCGCAGTATCTGCCCGATCTTGAAACGCTCGACGAGCTGGGCATTCGCCTCGTTCGCTACGGCTTTGTGCTGCTGAGCCTTGGCGTGGGAAGCGGTGTTGCCGCGGCCTATGTCTTCGATCGTCCGCAGATGCTTTCGGATCCGATTTCCATGGTGTTCAAGGCGACGTGGGGGCTCTACCTCGCGCTGCTGCTCATCCGCGCTGCCGGCCGCATTGGCGGTCGAAAGAGCGCGCTTCTCAATATCGGCGGCTTTGCCCTGGCCCTGCTGGCCATGGTGGGCGCCTTCCTGATGGCCGATGGTTCGATCCATATGGCCAGCCACGGCATGGGATAAGGGGGGCGCGATGGATCTTGTAGTCGTCGGCATCTCCCACCGCACCGCGCCCATCGAGCTGCGCGAGCG
>JAGRBM010000599.1 GCA_020434085.1 Chrysiogenia bacterium
AGCCTGTGCGCGTCAGCCGCGCTTCCACGGGCTCGGGCACGAGCGCGCGGTCGAGCTCGTCCTCGTGCTCGGTGCGGTCGTGGTCGTCCTCGCCCGCGAAGATGATGTGGATGCAGTGGTGGTGCTGGCCCACGTAGTCGGCGGCATGCAGCAGCGCCGGCTGGCCCAGCGAGAAGTAGAGCCCCAAGGCGAGCACGACGCTCGCCGCAAGAGCCAGGCCCGAGCGGAAAAAGAGCTTGCGACCGGCGCGGCGTTCCTCTCGCTCGGCGCCAATCAGTGCGTGTTCGATGCGCCGTTCGAGTTCGTTGACCGGCGCATCCGGCCCGGCGAGCGCGCGGACGAGCTGCTCGCTCTCGCGGGCAACGGCCTTTGCCTCGGCCGCGCACGCTGCGCACCCCTCCAGATGGTCCTGCACGTCGAACGACGTTTTCGCATCGAGTTCCCCATCCAGATGCGCGAGCAGGTATCTGCGTGTTTCCTGGCAGTTCATTCCACTACCCTCAATCTCTCCGTCCTGCTTTTGTCCCCTGTTTGCGTCAGCGCGCGCCGCATCATCTGGCGCGCGCGGTGGAGCCGGCTCATCACGGTTCCGATCGGAACCTTCTGCACCTCGGCGATTTCTTTGTAGGAAAACCCTTCGATCGAGTGCAGCATCAGCGCGCCCGAGAACTCGGTGGGCAGTCCCTCGAGCGCGTCAAGGAGATCCTGATCGGGCAGCGCATCCTGGTAAACCCACGCGGCCTTGGGCACGGCGTCGAGTTCCGAGACGTCGAAATCGGCCTCGGCAATCCGGTTGCGGCCCATCTCGCGGGCGGCCTCGTTGGTGAGGATCCGGCAGAGCCAGGCCCGCACGTTGGCGCTGGGATCCAGGCTCGCGCGGTATTTCCACGCCCGCAGAAAGGTCTCCTGCACCAGGTCGTCGGCCAGGGCCTCGTTTCTCACCATCCGAAGCGCCAGGCGCCGGAGCATGGGAAGATGCGGAAACGTGAGTTCCTGAAAATCTTCCCGGCTGAGTTTCCTGTTTCGGCGCATGGGCGCTCCCCCGGCACTGTAGAGTCTTACCCGCGGCGGCGCATTCCTATTCCCGCCGGGGCACCCTGTTGGATGCGCCGGTGGGCCGGGCGGTGCAACGGAGTTTCCATTCGCACAACCTGCCGAAATTATTAAGGGAATAAGAACGCTCCAAATCCGGTAGAATCCGGCAGCTTTCCCGGATTCCGCGCATCAAACAGGGACCAGGAAGCCCGCCCCACCCGGCATGTGCTATCAGGCGGGGCGAAGAATTTGCCCGGCAGGCAAGCCGGCACCCAACGAGGAATCAGCATGTCCAGCACAGAAGCCCGAAGCGTCGAAGAGATCGTCCGCGAGCGCTACAGCGCCGGCGCCCGGAAGCGCGAAGAAGCGCTCTGCTGCCCGGTCGAGTACGACCCGAAGTATCTCAAGATCATTCCCGAGGAAATCCTCGAGCGCGACTACGGTTGCGGCGATCCCTCCGAACATGTGCGCGCGGGCGAGACTGTGCTCGACCTCGGCTCGGGCGGCGGAAAGATCTGCTACATCGCCGCGCAGAAAGTCGGCGCCGACGGCCACGTCATCGGCGTGGACATGAACGACGACATGCTCACCCTTGCGCGCAAGTACAAGGGCGAGATGGCGGAAAAACTCGGCTACGACGTGGTGGATTTCCGCAAGGGCCGCATCCAGGACCTGGCCCTCGACTGGGGCAAGGCCGAGGCCTATCTCGCAGATCATCCGGTGCGCACCAGCGAAGACTGGGATGCATTCGAAAACTGGTGCGCCGCGCAGCGCAAGGAGAGCCCGCTCATCCCCGACGACTCGGTCGACGTGATCGTTTCCAACTGCGTGCTCAACCTCGTGCGCGAAGACCACAAGCGCCAGATGTTCGCCGAGATGCACCGCGTTTTGAAGCGCGGCGGCCGCGTGGCGATTTCCGACATCGTCAGCGACGAGATCGTGCCCGA
>JAGRBM010000600.1 GCA_020434085.1 Chrysiogenia bacterium
AGTCGGCGCGGTCGAAGCCCCCGAGCTCGCCGCGCAGGTGGAGGCCCTGGCCACCGAGGGTTCCGAGGCCGAACGCCCCGAGGCGCTCGCCGCGCTGGGACGACTGGGAAGTGAAGTGGCACGCGAATCGCTCTGGCGCCTCTACAACGGGCCGCTCAGCGCCGGTGAGGCCAGTGCCGCGCGCCGCGCACTGGCGGGCTTCCCGACGCCTGCAAGCGCGGTGAAGGCCCGGCTGCTCGAAATTGCGCCGGGAGATCTGCCCGTGTGCTACATCGAGCCTTCACGCCGCGCGCGCGCGCGCCTGGAGACGAGCCTGCGCACCCTGCTGGCCGTGCGGATCGAGGACATCCTTCTCGGCGAGAGCGAGGGCCCCAACGCCTGTCAGGGCGAAGAGGAATGCCGCGTTCGCAACAAATATTACCGCGACCTGATCCGTCGCAAGAGCACCATCGAAATCGAGGGAGACACCTTTATCCCGCTACGGGCAGACCAGCCGGCCAGGAGCGAGCCGCTCCAACTGGTCCGCGCGCGCTGGGTCCTGGGGGATTCCATGCGCCGCACCGTGCGCTACGAATCCCTCTCGCTGGTCCGCATGATCGGCGAGCAACCGGCCATCTTCCCGGTGCGTGAACTCGGTTTTTCCACCTTTGCCGGCGCGAGCGCCACCGACGCCCAGCCCGAGCTCGGCCGCATCATTCGGGTGAGCGGGCGCCTCGGGGCCAACAACCTCGTCGTCAGCCTGGCCGTTCCCACCGCGGGCATGCTCATCGAAGAGCGCTACCGCTTCGAAGGCGGCGTCTTCGTCCCCATCAGTTCCGGCGAGCTCTAAAGAAAAGGGCGGGTAAACCCCGCCCTTTTTCCAAACAACCTTTTTGGTGGCTGCCTATTCTTCACCCTTCACGGTGAAGTTCATCAGCTTGGACTCCGAGAGCCGAATCCACGGCGGCGGCGGCTGGGTGACATCCCACTCGCGCTTGCGCCGGGGTTCCTTGAACGCGATCACGCTCGCGCGGTAGCGGCCGCCCGGCTTGAGCGTCGAGCGCGGATGATCGTATTTCTCGGCGAAACGCTCCGAGAGGTCCAGGTCCTCCATCGTCACTGAATTGGCCGAGAGCAGTTTCGTGTAGATCGTCGTCGGCCGGTTGTTCTCACCGACGTAATAGAGCGTGAACTGATACCGGTTGGCATCCTTGTATTTTTCCCAACTGATGGTCGGGTTCTTCTCCGTCGGGATTCCCGGCGTGGGGTAGACGAACTCCACGCGCTTGCGCAGCACGATGTCGGGCACCTGGGCAAAACCGCCGGGCTCGACCTGGAATTCGGCCGAGGTGGAACCGGGCGGAACAAGAACCATGTTTTCCTGCGTGCGGGCATGGAGGCTATCCTCGGTGCGCGCGTCGGCGGAGACAAAACGGTAGCGCCCGGGCGGCAGCATCACGTCGAAGCGACCGGTGTCATCGGTGGCGACGGGAATATCCGGCAGGGTTTCGTCGAAACTGTTGCCTTCGGACATCTTGGTGAGCGTCACGTGGAAGCTCGCGTTCTTGACCGGGTTGAGATCTTCCGAGAGCACGCCGGTGAGAATCCCGTTACGCTCGGAGAGTTCCTTGGCCGCGCGGGTAATCGATTCCGCTGCAATTTTTCTGGCCTGTTCGTTGTCATAGACGCTGAAAGGGAAAGGCCCTTCGTTGGCCACGACGCCGCCGCCCTTGCCGAAAACGGTCATGCTCCAGGTGTATTTCGCACCGGGCATCCAGGCCGAATCGGGCTGGGCCGATTCAAGCGTCTTGAAAATCGTCGTTTCGATGGGCCGGCCGACATCGTCGCCCAGGGAGAAGGACCACTCGCGCGCATCGCCGTTCAGATAGAGCGTTGCATTGCCCGCCGAGCCCGGCTTCGGGAAGAACGCAAGCTTGATGACGTATTTGTCCGTGTTGGGGTACGGCTTCCACCGCAGCTTGGCATCGGGCATGACGGTCTCGCCCTTGAGCGGTCCAATCACTTCACCCGGGTGGGCCACGTGGAGCGACTCGATGGTGGTGAGGTCCTCGCCCACGGTGTAGGTTTTCCCGAAGGGGCTCCGGCCCACGATGACTTCGAGATCCTCCTCGCCCACGCGCGCGTGGTTTCCACGCGGCAGCGTGCTGGCCAGGGTGTAGCTGCCCTCGTCGAGCGGGATCGTGAAGAAGCCCAGCTTGTCGGTGCTCACCGTGACGCTCTGGCTCTCGCCGCCCTCGCTCTTCACCTGCAAAGCCAGCTTTGCACCGGCGGCCGGTTCGTCGTCCACGACAAGCTGGCCGTAGAGGCCCTGCACGGTCCGGAAAAAGGCGAAATATACCGCGACCCCAAGGGCCACGATGAGAAATCCTATCAGCAGCGGAACCGCCCGGTTGGGGCTGTCCTGCTTGCCTGCTTGGCTCTGAGAAGCCTCGCTCACTTCGGCACACTCCTTCGGAACGTCTTGTGCGTTCCATCAGACATCAAAACGAAGGCCGAAACCTTCGCAATCACTCGCAACTTGCCATTCGCGTTGACTGAGGCCCGAATCTTGGCTGGGCACGCGCAACCCGGTCAAGCCGCGCGCGCGCGCCAAGCGATTAAAATCACTTAAAGAACGGGCTATCCGCGCTTCTTGCGGATGTTGATGTCACCCACGGAGAACTTGTCGAGCACCTGCGCCACCACGGGGTTTTCGCGGGCTTCGCGCTTGACCCGGGCGCGCTCGTCGAGTTCTTCGCTCCGGGCCTCCGCCTTGGCCTGGGCCCGTTCGGGGGCGGCCTCGCGCACGCTCAGGTCCAGCTCGCCCAGAATCACTGGCGGAGCCTCACCGCCGCGCTCACCCGCCAGTTCTTCGCCGATGGTGCGCAGCAGCTCGGTCAGGTCCTCGGCCCCCATCAGGCGCCGGGCTTTTTCGAATTTATCGTCGGTGGGAACCAGCACCACCCCACGCGCTTCCATGCGCAGGCTGGCGGCGCTGAGCATCCCGCGCCAGCGCATCTTGCGCTCGGCAAGGTTCCCCGCGATAAGCCGCCATTCGGGGATTTCCTGCCCGGGGGGCACTGGCGCCGCGGCGGACGCGTTCCCCGAGTCGGCACAGCCGGGTTCGGCCCCGGAGACGATGGAACTGGATTCTGGCTTGCTCTGGGTGTCCGGCGCCGCTGCCCGAGCCGGCGCGGCGCCCTCAGTAGGGCGGGCTGGAGGCCCTCGCCTCGCGGGTGCTCCGCCGCCCCCGCTTCCGAGCGAGCCCTCGATTCGCGCAAGACGCTCATCGATGGCACCGAGCGACTCCAGGGGCTCGGCCTGCGCCATGCGCAGCAGCAGCGCTTCGAGCACGTAGCGCTGGTGGGCGGAGTTGAAGACCGCCTGTTCGCCTGACTGGAAGATCAGAAAGAGCTGGTCGACGAAGGTAGTGTCGCAACCGTCGAAAATTTCCTTGAGGCGCGCGACCGAGCTCTCGGGCAGGTCCATCACCTCACCGGCCTTCTCGCCGGTAGCACGCATGACCAGCGCGTCGCGAATGCCGCCGAGGACTTCCTTGTAGAAGTTCTGAACGTCGTAGCCGTAGTCATAGAGTTTTTCGACGCAGGTGATGACCGCGAGCGCGTCTTTCTTCACGATCGCTTCGAGGGTCTGTTCGATGAGCTCGCGCCCGGCAACGCCGGTCAGGTCGGCGACTTCCTGCTCGGTGATCGGCTGCTTCTTGGTGTCGCGGTCGAAGGACGCACTTACCAGATCGAGCAGGCTCAGCGCGTCACGCATGCCGCCCTCGGACAGGCGCGCAACGAGCTGGATGGCTTCATCGCTCAGGCCGATCTTTTCGTCCTTGAGAACCTTGGTAATCTGTTCGCTGATTCCCTGCGGCGTCAGGCGGCGGAAGTCGAAGCGCTGCACGCGCGAGAGAATCGTGGGCAGCACCTTGTGCACTTCGGTCGTCGCGAACAGAAAGATCGCGTGATCCGGCGGTTCTTCGAGCGTCTTGAGAAGCGCGTTCCATGCTTCCTTGGTGAGCATGTGAACTTCGTCGATGATGTAGACCTTGAACTTCGAACGGGCCGGCGCGTAGCGCACACCCTCGCGCAACTCTCGCACCGAATCGATGCCGCGGTTCGAGGCGGCGTCGATCTCGATCACGTCAACGGAAGTCCCCGCGGTGATTTCCTCGCAACTTGAACACTTGTTGCAGGGAGAGCCGTCCTTGTTCTTTTCGCAGTTGATCGCCTTGGCAAGAATGCGTGCGATGGAGGTCTTGCCCACCCCGCGCGAGCCCGAGAACAGGTAGGCATGAGCGAGCCGCCCGGACTTGATCGCGTTCTGGAGCGTGCGGGTGACGTGTTCCTGCCCGGCAACCTCGTCAAAGGATTGCGGGCGGTATTTGCGCGCGAGAACGAGATAGGACATGGAACCCCTCACCGACGAGCCCGCGAAGAGCGCGCCACACAGGCCATCCGGCCGGAACAGGCCTTCCGAAAAACTGGATGGGCACTAAAGATAGCCAGGCGGAACCGGATCGCACGTCCAGGTGGCTGCGGCTGCTCCCTTCCGGGCCTGACCGAGTTCACCCCTGAAGCGTCGTCCGGGGCCTGGCTATCACTACTACCCACCGGCCCCTGCCAGGTGCTGCGTGTGTCCGGGGCCGCGCTCGGGCGGCTCTCTGCATGGCCGCCCGGACCGGGGAAACTAAATGACTTGGAGGCCGGTGTAAAGATGCCCCCGCGATGCCTAGAATGGGCGGCTCTGCGGGCTCTCTCCCGCACTCCTGAAGGCAAACGCCATGAGCACCGGTGAAGAAAACTCCCTGCCCCGCCCTGCTCCGCTCGACGGGCGCGTCTACCTGGCGGCCGAGGGCTTTGAAGAGCAACTGGTCGCCGACCTCGGCGGCGCCCGGCGCCTGGGGCCCCGCCTCTATTTCAAGCGCGGCCCGGCGCCCGCGTGCCCGTGGGCGCAGAACACCTGGCTCGATCCCTTCGAGCTGCGCATCAACTCCATCGGCGAGGCCGCCCGCGCGCTCAAGGCGATTCAGCGCAACTGGGCGCTCTGCCCCACCTTCCACCACCGGCGCGCGCACCTGATCGAAGAAAAACTCCCCCATGTCAGTGCCAAGCCGCTTGTCTTTCCCTCCCCCGCGCCCGGCGCGCCGCTGGGATCGTGGACGCTGCTGGAGCCCGGCCTGATTCTGGCCTCTGCCACCTGCAGCAGCGCCTTCCCCAACGGGGC
>JAGRBM010000601.1 GCA_020434085.1 Chrysiogenia bacterium
AGTTCCTGCGCCACATCGAGCGCTGCCGCGTGCTGATCTATCTGCTGGATATGACGCCGGAGGTGGAGCCCTCCCCCATCAAGGCCTTTCGCATCCTCCATGAGGAGCTCGAGCGCCACAACCCCGAGCTCTCCGAGCGCCGCACGCTCGTGGCGCTCACCAAAATGGACACCGCCCCCGATGCGGCGCGCGTGAGCGAGGTGCGCGAGCACTTTGCGAAGATGGATTTGCCCGTCTTCACCATTTCCTCCGTTACCGGCGAGGGCCTGGACGCGCTACTCTTCGCAACCAAGGAAGAACTGGCCAGGGCGCGCGAACAGGCCCAGGCCGAAGAACAGGAAGCGCGGGATACGAACCTGATCCATGAGTGATCGCAAGAAACATCTGAAAGACGTGCGCCGCATCGTCGTGAAAGTTGGCTCCCAGGTGCTCGCCCGCGAGGGCGCGCTGAGCCCGGAGTCCTTCGACGCGCTCAGCGCGCAGCTCTCCGCCCTCATCAAGGCCGGCCACCAGGTCGCGCTGGTTTCCTCGGGCGCCATTGCCGCCGGCCGCTTCGAGCTGGGGCTCAAGGAGCGCCCACGCACCATCCCGCTCAAACAGGCCAGCGCCGCCGCCGGACAGGCCGTGGTGATGCGCGAATACTCGAAGCGCCTCGCCGATCACAGCCTCAAGGTCGCGCAGATTCTGCTCACGGCCGACGACCTGAAAAACCGCCGCCGCTTCCTCAACGCGCGCAACACGCTGCTCACGCTCTTCGAACTCGGCGGCGTGCTGCCCGTCATCAACGAGAACGACACCGTGGCCGTCGAAGAGATCAAGTTCGGCGACAACGACCGCCTGAGCGCCCACGTCACGAACCTCATCGGCGCCGACCTGCTGGTCATTCTCTCCGACATCGACGGGTTCTATGACGCCGATCCCAACCGCGTCGAGGGCGCGAGGCGCTACGAGTTCATCGACCAGCTCACGCAGGTCCACTTTCGCCAGGCCGATACCACCAAGAGCGACGTGGGCATTGGCGGCATGGTGAGCAAGCTCGAAGCCGCGCGCATGGCCGCTCTCTCGGGAGCGGCCACGGTGATTGCGTGCGGGTTCGAAAGCGACGTGCTCGGCCGCATCCTGGCCGGCGAGAACATCGGCACATTCTTTGCCGGCGGTGAGGGCATCGGTCTTCGCAAGCATTGGATCGCCTGCTCGGTGGAGCCGACCGGCGACATCATCGTCGACGAAGGCGCGGTCAAGGCGCTCACCGGCAACGGGGGGAGCCTGCTGCCCTCGGGCATCATTGAAGTGCTCGGCGACTTCGGCGTGGGCGAGGCCGTGCGGGTCAAAGCCGTCGGCGGCGCCGAGATCGCCCGCGGCCTGGTCACCTACACCAGCGACGACCTTCGCGAGATCGCAGGGCACAAGACCGGCGAGATCGAGGAGATTCTGGGCTATAAGTATTACGACGAAGTCATTCACCGCGACGACATGGTCATCACCAAGGGCCATCAGCCGGTTTGTGACGAAGACCATTAAGCAGTTTTTGGGAGCACAGTGATGAGCCTTGCACAAGAGATGGAATCCATTGCAAAGCGCGCCCGTGCGGCCAGCCGCACGCTGGCCACGTTGAGCAGCACGCAGAAGAACGGAGCCCTGCTGGCCATGGCCGCGGGCCTCGAAGCCGCGCGCGCCGAGCTTCAGAGCGAGAACGAGAAAGACCTCAAGGCCGGCGAAGAGAAGGGACTCTCGCCCGCGATGATCGACCGGCTGCGTCTCTCGGACAAGGTGATCGACTCCATGGCCCAGGGCCTTCGCGAAGTCGCCCAGCTCGACGATCCCGTGGGCAGCGTGCGCGGCATGATCGTGCGTCCCAACGGGATGCGCGTGGGGCGCATGCGCATTCCGCTGGGCGTCATCGGCATCATCTATGAGTCGCGCCCCAACGTGACCGCCGACGCCGCCGGCCTGTGTCTGAAAGCCGGTAACGCGGTCATCCTGCGCGGCGGCAGTGAGGCCATCCATTCCAACCGCGCCGTGGCCAAGGTGCTGCAGGCCGCGCTCGATTCGCAAGGAATTGCCGGCGACGCCGTGCAGGTGGTGCAGGTCACCGACCGCGAGGCCGTCCTCGAAATGCTCAAGCTCGAAGAGCTCATCGACCTCATCATCCCCCGCGGCGGCGAGGGGCTGATCCGTTTTGTCGCCGAGAACTCGCGCATTCCCGTCATCAAGCACTACAAGGGCGTGTGCCACACCTATATCGACAAGGACGCGAACCTCGACATGGCGACCGCGCTGGCCGTCAACGGCAAGGTGCAGCGCCCGGGCGTGTGCAACGCAACCGAGACCCTGCTCGTCCACGGCGATATTGCGCCGAAGATCCTGCCCAAGGTGGGCAAGGCCCTCGTCGACGCGGGCGTGGAGCTGCGCGCCTGCGGCACGGCCGCCCCGCTGCTGGGCGAGGTCCCCCACAAGGCCGCCACCGAAGACGACTACTACGCCGAGTTCCTCGATCTCATCATCGCCATCCGCGTCGTGAAGAGCCTCGACGAAGCCGTCGCCCACATCCAGCAGTACGGCTCGGACCACACCGAGGTGATCGTGACCGAGAGCTACAGCGCCACGCAGGAATTCCTGCGCAAGGTCACTTCGAGCTGCGTGTTCGTGAACGCCTCGAGCCGCTTCGCCGACGGCCAGCGCCTGGGCCTGGGAGCCGAGATCGGCATCTCGACCACCAAGCTCCATGCCTACGGCCCCATGGGAATCGAGGGACTGACCACCGAGAAGTTCATCGTCTACGGCGACGGGCAGATCGTGGAATAGACCAGCCGGGCTTCCTGGCAGGTCAATGGGCTGGCCCGAGTCATACCAATGCCACGAAGCACAATCAGAGCTGTGATCTACATCGCCTTCGGGCTGGTCGTCATTGTATCCATTCTTGCCTTCACTGCTTATCGCCGTGATACGCGGCAGGCGCTTGCCCGAATCAATGGCAGAAGCACAATCGTCCCTTCCGCTTACGGACAGATAGAATTTAGTCAGGGTGGTGAGGGCCCACCGGTTCTGATCGTGCATGGCAGTGGCGGCGGTTTCGATCAGGGCACACTCATCGCCGATTACTTTCTCACTCCCGGTTTTCACTGGATCGCGCCTTCACGATTTGGTTACCTGCGTTCGACCCATCGTGAAGGAGCCACGTTTGATGAGCAGGCACACGCCTACGCCGCACTTCTGGACCACCTGGGCATTAAGCGCGTCGGCGTTGTGGCGTTTTCCCATGGCGGGCCATCCGCCCTGCTTTTTGCGGCGCTACATCCCGAGCGCGTGACGTCGCTGACGCTTGTATCGGCCGGCGTGGCCAGCGTGCGCTCGGGCGAGCAGGAAGGTGCCAATGAAAAAGGCAACGCGCTGGTTACCGTCTTCAGGCACAATTGGCTCTATTGGGGCCTGACCCGCCTGTTCAGGGGCACGTTCATGGAGCTGATGGGCGCCCCGGAATCGGTGACTCAGAAACTCTCCACCGAACAACGCCGGATCATTGACCGCATCATCGACGAAATGATGCCCACCGGTCCGCGACTGGCAGGTGTGATGTTCGACAACCGCGCGGCTCTTCCCGGTGAGAGAATTGCTGCGATCCGGGCGCCGACGCTTATTTTTCACGCCGACGACGACACCCTGCAGTTGGTTCACAATGCCGAATTCGCAGCGGCGAAAATCCCTGACGCCAGACTGGTACGCTTCGATCAGGGCGGGCATCTGGTCCTGGCGCTTCAGCACGAGGGCATCCGGGCCGGGATTCGTGAACACATCCTCCAGCACAGCACGCCATAGGGGAGCAGCGTGCATTTCAGAACGCCAGGGCGCCCCTTCGGGCGCCTTATAACTTTGGGCTTGCATGCACCGAAGGCACAATGATACATAAATCGTATGGATGTATCACAGAGCACAACCCTCCCCGAAGCCCTCGAGAACCTCACGGCCCTCTTCGAAAGGGGGCCCCAGAGCAAGGCCGACGAGGTGACGAGTTCCATCCTTGATGCCGCGCAGGAAGAGTTCATGGAATTCGGCCTGCGCCGCACCGCCGTGGAGGACGTCGCCCGCCGCGCCGGCATTGCCCGCGTGACCATCTACCGGCGTTTTCCCAACAAGGGGGCGCTCATGCAGGCGGTCTTCGTTCGCGAGTGTGCACGCTTTATCGAGAGCGTCGAAGAGGCCGTGGACCGCGACGACCCGGTGGAAAAGCGCGTCCTGGACGGCTTCACCCGCGCGGTGTTGCTGGTCCGAAACAACGCGCTCATCTCCCGCATCCTGCAGACCGATCCCGAGCTGGCGCTCTCGTATCTGACGGTCGGCGCCGGCCCGGTGCTCAGCGTCGCGCGCGTCTATCTGGCGGGTCACCTTCGCCGCGGACGCAACGCAGCCGCCGCCCGCAGCGCCGACGCGCTGGCCGAGACGATCATGCGCCTCGGGCTCTCCTTCGTGCTCACGCCGGGAAGCTGCATCGACCTCGACAACGAGGAAGCGGTGCGCGAATACGGGCGGCAACTCGTCCTCCCGCTGGTGCTGGGATAAACCGCAACAACAACTAAAAAGGCCGGGCATTGTGCCCGGCCTTTTGGATTTCTTTGGATATTCTCTGTCTAGGCGGGATTGCGCGCGGAGATGATCCACGTGCTTGAGGGCGCCCAGATTCCGTCGTCGCGCTTGAACTGGCCCATCGTCTCGCGCAGCGCGCTCACGACCTTGTCCTTGCGTTTGACGCCCTCGTCGCCGGCAAGGCGGATGATCTCGCCGGCCGGACCAAGCGCCATGGCGAACTCCACCGATTCGTCGAGATCGCGTCCGATGCAGATGTCGGCATCGAATCGCTCGAAGCGCACGCGCTCGAAGCCGACGCCGCTGAGCATGTCGCTCATCATGTCGGGACCGGCCATCGAGAACGGCCCCGGACCGCAATGGACCTGATTTGTCTCTTCATGTGAGACAACGGGCACGATTTCCTTCACGCACAGCTCGGCGGCATGGAGCCAGGGATTGTCCTCACGCTTGCGCCACACAATCATCGTGAGCTCTC
>JAGRBM010000602.1 GCA_020434085.1 Chrysiogenia bacterium
ACCGTCTTTTCCACCAGGCGCGAGGGGCCGCCGGAAGAACCTTGAGCCGCATCGCCGTCGGGGGGCAGGGCATTGCCCATCGCGCCTCCCGCAGTGCGCTTGTCTTCGGATTCACTCATGATTGCGTGTGTCTCTTCGGCTTTCAGGCCCCGAAAAGGGGCAGCGCGGAGTCTACCGCCCCGGGGGAGCAGGCGGCAAATGGGCGGACTCGGGGGCGATTTCATCAGGGGTGGGGGCGTCGCCGGCGCGCAGCAGGCGCACGGCAAAGACGTCGCGCATGCGCATGGGGTTGCCGCGGCCGCCGCGCCTTACCTCGGCGAGCATCACGAAGCCGCGGGGCTTGGGCCACAGGCTCAGCCGCTCGGGCGTGGCAAGCAGTTCTTCGCGACTCAGGCGCAGCGGCGCGCCGTGGCAGCCCATGACCTCGACCTCCACGGTACCCTCTTCGAGCAACGCCGAAAGCGGCAGTGCCTTCTCTCCGCCGAGGCGCCCCTCGGCCTCGAGGACCGTGATGTGCGAGTCCTCGCGCAGCTGCGCCGCGTTTTTCTCCCGCACGATCTCGTCGCCGCGCAGCAGGCGCACGTTCGCACCGACCCGGCCCGCACAGCGCGAGGGCCTCTCCACCGCCGGCGGCACCTTGCCCAGCGGGGCCCACTGGAGGTCCTTGTAGGGGTCTTCGCGTTTCTCGCAGGCAAGCAGCAGCGCAAGAAACGCCGCGAGGCAAAGGGCTCGGGTTTTCATTTCGCATCTCCCGGACACAAAACCGGCGCCCCCTTCGGAGCGCCGGCCGCGTTACCAGATCTTCGCAAAGGCTCAGCGCCCGGCAAGGCCCTTCACCCTGGGCGGGAGCTTGCCGATGATCTCGACGTCACCGGTCGCAACGTCGATGGTGGCGAGCACCTGTTGCTGGCCGTCCCAGTTGGTGAGCAGCGCGTAGAGGGTATCGCCCACATAGGCCATGGCGACGACTCCCACGCCTTCGGTCCCGCCGGAGTTGAGCGGGCCGTCCAAAGTGACCACCGTGGTCGGAGCGCCCGTCGTCGTATTGAGCGATACGAGCGAGCCGTCCAGGCCCTCGCCCATTGCGCCGTCGGCCGAAGTCTGGGGCGCGAGCAGCAGGCGCTCGCCCTCTTCGTCCCAGACCATACCGTTGGCCCACTCGCCCGCGTCGCCCCCGATGACTGTGACCTCGCCGGTTTCCGGGTCGATCGTTGCCAGGTCACCGGCTGCCTCCGTCGGGTCGTTGACGCTCACCAGGCCATAGAGCGTGCCATCAGGACCAAAGACAATGGAACTCATGTAGCGCGGCTCCATGCTCGAATCGACGGTCTCGCCGATGGCGGTGAGCAGGCCGCTTACGGGATTGACCTCGAAGAGCATGGGGTCGCGCAGATTCTCGGCTTCCCAGCCAAATCCGCCGGCGCCGGTGACGCCGTAGAGCTTCCCATCGGGACCAAAGGCAATGGAGCTCAAACCGTAGTGGGTGCCCTGCGCGTCACGCGTCGCTGCCACGACCGCGTAGCTCGCGTTGGCGGGATTGAGCACGTAGAGATAGCCCGCCATGTTGCCGCGGTGGCCGTCGACCATGAGCAGCAGCGGGATGGGATTGCCCTCGCTGTCGCAGCTTGCCGCGCCGAGCGACGCGAGCAGCGCCAGGGCCAGAATGAGAGAGCGAAGACGTTTTGTTGCGATGTTGGATACGAGATTTTTCATGACATCCTCCCTCCTAACGTCCGACCAGGGCGTCAACGCCCGGGGGCAGCATGCCAACGATCTCCACCGCGCCGGTGGTCGTGTCGATGGTCACCAGGTGCACGACGTCGTCGCCCCGGGCCTTGCGAATTCCGTAGAGCGTGCCGTTGTAGTAGGTGAGCGCACCGATGGCCTGGCCGCCGGTATACATCCCGCCCACGCCGTCGAGCGAGAGCGTCGCGTCGACCGAGCTGTCGAGGGGATCGAGCGTGCGCAGGTCACCGTCCACGCCGTCGAGCGAGGCATAGAGCTTCTCGCCCGTGGCATCGTAGGCCAGGCCGCCACCGACGATACCGCCGGCACCTGCACTCCCCGCGCAGACGACGGCACCGGTGGTGGTATTGATCGCCCCCAATTGAATCACGCAATTGCCGCTTGCGAAGAAGCTGTAGAGAGTCCCGTCGATGAAGGTGATGTCACCGGCAAACGACCTCTGCCCGGTTCCGGCAACGAGGGTCGCCTCGCCGGTGGCCGGGTTGATCGTGAGGAGCTCCGTCTCGATCTCGGACTGAGCCCACCCCACCGTCGTGATGGCGTAGAGCGTGCCTTCGCCATCGAAGGCCATCCCGCCGACGGCGTAGCCCTCACCGACGGAGTCTTCGATGGTACCGACAACGCTCGCGGCTCCCGTTAATGGATTGATGCGGTAGAGACTCCCCGCCGCCCGGCCGCCGTCGGCGGCGTAGAGCTGCGCGGCCGCCGGCGATGCCGAAGCCGCCAGTCCCGCCACGCAGAGCACCAGTGCCGCGAGTACAGCAATCGTGAAGTGTCTCATGGAATGAACCGTCCCTTTCTGAAGCTATCCTAAAAACTAACGGGCCATCGGCAGCATGTCGAGAAAATAAATTCGAACAGCCATACAGCAGCGCAGGCCCCCACCAGCCAGGCTCAGTGCGCTCTCCCGTTGTCTCGTCACAATACGTCGGTGTTGCCCGCAACCGGAGGAGCAGGTGGCAAATGGGCGTACAAACGAAAACCCCCGGCAAAGGCTTCAGCCCGGGGGTCTCTGCCTCGCCGCATGGACGGCCTGCGAAGCTGCAGACTAGAAGCGAGGTCCGGGCATTCTGGCCTGCCCGCACGATCCGCGCAATTGCCCAAAACGCGACAATGGAAAAGGCCGGCCCCCATATTCGGGGGCCGGCCTTTCACTCAACACGTCTCAAACGAGAAATCAGTCCCAGATGTTCCAGAACGCATCGTCACCGCTCATGAAGATGCCGTCGCAGGCCTCTTCGGATGTCGCGTCCGTACCGCCGTAGCAGGCGCCGCCGCCGTCGGAGGGCGGAGCGCTCGCCAGGTCGCTGCTCAGAAGCACGTCGAAGGAGAGCGGCTCGTTGTAGCCCCAGATCTTTGTCGAGGCCTCGCCACCCGCGGGCTCCACCGCGCCGGGATTGACCGTCAGACTTCCGGTGACGGTGTACATCTCGAATCCGTCCTTGCCCGACTCGCCGCTGAAGCGGAAGGTCACGGCGCCGCTGAGCGAGACGGTCTCGCTGCCGACAACGCCGGTGAGGATGTCACCATCAAGGGTGCAGTTCGAGAGGAACAGGGCATAGGTCTCCGTGCCGGAGATCCAGTCGAGCCCCTCGGGCAGGCCCTTCGCAGAGGCCATCATGACGGCTTCTTCGAGCGTGTCCTTGAGCGTAATAACGACAGTTCCGGTGCCCGGCGCGCAGGCGTCGGCAAGTGAAACCACGCCGGAAACCGGGCCGAGCGTGAACTCCCCGTCGGGGTAGCCATCGGGATAGAGATCCTCCAGCAGCGCATCGCGCTCAATGAAGGCCTCTTCTTCGCCCCAGAAGAAGAGCGAACCCAGGAACCCGACCAGGGCGTCGTAGTCGTCGTCGATGTCGCCCTCGGGCGGTGGCGGGCCCTTGACCCCCAGCGTGAGATCAACAATGTCCCCGTCGCAGTTGCCCGTGCAGGCGTTCTGGGCCGCAGCAAGCGCCTCGGCGGCATTGGGCCCGTCCAGATTCCCCAGCAGCAGGGCCAGTGGATCATCCGAGCCGCAGGCCTGCAGGCCCAGCGCGCTCACCATCAGTGCGGCCAGCATCGTGGCCCCGATCTTCAGTTGTTTCTTCATATTTTGCTCCCGATTCCCTTTCGCGCCGGTATTCGGCCCCTCCATGGTGGAGGGCCGCCGGGACGCGGTCAAATGGGGTGCCCGGCTACTCCCGTCATCGGACGCTTTCCGTGTTCGCCCGAAAAAGCGCCGTCACAGCGGCCACTTTTTTCAAAAAAAGTGCGGTCCATCTCGGGTCATCTCGGGTCATCGCGGACCATCGTGGGTCATCTCGGTCCATCTTGGGCCGCCGCCCCCTTGCGCGTTTTTGAAAAATCCGTATCTTGAAAAGTGTGCTTCGCGAAGGTTCATTCGACCCTTCCATTTCTTCCCCGGCCCGGTTTTTCTTCGGGCGTTTTTCCGAGGTCTTCGATGTTTGTTCCGATTGCATGCCACCCCGCCGCCGTGTTCGCGTTCCGATGTAGGGGCGGGGTCTACCCGCCCTCCGGCACGCGACCAGGGCGGGTAGACCCCGCCCCTACACGGATCATGCGGGCGATCGAGGCGGTGACCCGATGATCCCCGGCGACGCCGAGCAGTCGGCGCGGGTGTTTGCGGGCGCGCGCGAGATGGTGGACATCTGGGCGTGCTTCGCGGGTGCGCGGCTTGCGCGTCCGAAATGCGCGGCGCTGCGGGCGCTCGCACTGGCCAGCGCGACGCGGCAGTTTTCGCAGTGCGATCTCTCGCGCGCTTCTTTGTCGGCGGCCGCGCTGTATCTTCGTCACGAAACAAAAGACAAAAAACTCTTCGCCGAGGGCAAGGGCGAGCAGTCGAGCCTGGCAAACGTCGTCGGCCCGGGCGGTGAAGCGCTCCTGAGCGTGCTCAGGGAGCCCTGCAAGTCCGAGCCCGCCGAGGAGTTTCTCACAAACGCCGCGCTGGGCTTTCTCGACGAATGGGAGCGCGCAAGCACGCGCGAGAGCTGGCCGGAGATCTGCGCGCAGATGACGAGCGCGCTTGTCAAAGACGAACCCAACGACGCGCGAAGCCGTTACACCATGCGCGCGCTTGCGAACTGCGTGCTCACCCTGCTGCGCAGCCCCGACCAGGCGCTTCGCGTGCAGGCGGCCCACACGATTCTGCGCACGCTTGCCGGGAGCATCGCGGCGCTGCCCGATGATGATGGAGGCGGGGCGCCAAAATTCACGATCGGCGGGCCGCTGGCGGGACCGTGCATGGGCGGGGGTGACGGGGGTAGTGGCGACGACGCAACATTCCCTGCTCCCCCTTCGGGGGAGCTGTCGCCGAAGGCGACTGAGGGGGTCGTGCAGTCGGCGCGATCCTCTTTGCAGCGCGGCGGCACCGGCACCCCCTC
>JAGRBM010000603.1 GCA_020434085.1 Chrysiogenia bacterium
ATCATCGCGAGGATCCCCTCCTGGGCGTCCTTTGTTTTCATGGTCTTCGCCTGGCACTGCGCCTCAAAAGCCAGCGCGGCATCGGCATCGAAGTCACAGGCCCGGTAGAGTGCCTGCTTGGTGAGCGCCACCGCCAGCGGCGCGCTGCCAGCGATCTCGCGCGCGAGCGCGTCGGTCTTCGCGTCTAGTTCCTCGGGGGCAACGGCGTAGTTGGCAATCCCCAGCTTTTCGGCTTCCTCGCCGCTGAAGATGCGACCGGTAAAGAAGAGTTCGGCCGCTTTCTGCATTCCCACCAGCCGCGGCAACACGTAGGTCGTCGCCATTCCCGGCGTAAAACCAAGGCGCGTGAAGTTCACGCCGAGCTTTGCCGCAGTCGAGACAACCCGCAGATCGCAGGCCAGGGCGAGCCCCAGCCCGCCACCGATGGCGTGACCGTTAACTTTGGCAATTGTCGGCTGCGGCAAATCGCGCAGACACAGGAACGAGCCGTAGATGCGGCGCACCGCCTCTTCCATGCCGCCGGCATCCCTTGCCATTCCGGTCATGGCGCGGAAATCGGCGCCGCTGCAGAAAATCTTGCCAGAGCCCTGCACCACTACCACGCGGGCGTCGTCGCGCTCCTTGAGCTCGGCGACCTTCGCCGCGAAGTCTTCGAGCAGTTCCGGTCGCATGGCATTGCGCTTTTCGGGCTGATTGAGCGTAAGCGTCGCCACATAGTCGGCCACTTCGAGCAGGACGGGATCTGCCATGGCTCAGGCCTCCCATCCGGCAAAGAAGGTGAGCAGTTGCTCATTTACGAAGTCCGGGTTTTCCAGGGTGGAGATATGGGCGGCACCCGGGATGGTCTTGAACGCCGAATCGGAAATACGCTCGTGAATCTGCCGGGATTTCTCCGGCGTTGTGGCCGTGTCGCGCTCGCCGACCATGATGAGCGTCGGCAGCTTGATCGCGGCAAGCTGGTCCAGGATGCTCACCCGCTCAATGACTGCCATCGTCGCGTGGTAGATCGACTCCCCGTCGTTCCCCATCAGCTTTTGCGCGTAGGCGCTCTCAATCCCGGGATTCTCCGCAAGAAAGTCCTGCGTAAAGAAGGTCATGGCCAGCGCCATCTTCGCCATGGGCTCGGCGAGCGGCGCCTTGCGCATCTGGTCGGCAAACATACGGAACTGCTGGAGCTTTTGAGGCTCTTCGACGTCGGCGCTCGTATCGAGCAACACCAGCCCCGCAATCCGCTCTGGCCGGTGAAGCGCCATGCGCATCCCGGTCATCCCGCCCTGAGAGAGCCCCACCCAGTGGAAACGCTCGATTCCCAGCGCGTCGGCAACGGCAAAGACATCGTCGCGATAGTCTTCCAGCGTGAAGGGCTCGCTCACTGCTGCGGAGCGCCCATGGCCGCGAAAATCGATCGAGATGCAGCGGTATTTCTCCGAGAGTGCCGCCACCTGCGGTGCGAACATATCACCGTCAAGCAGCAGGGAGTGGCCCATCAGCACAGGAAAGCCCTCGCCCTGCTCGGCGTAGTGGAACGTGAGTCGGTTGGCTTCAAGCATCGGCATGGCTCAGGCCTCAGCTGCCAGGCCCGTGCCGCTCTGGTCGTCACTGCCACCGCGAAGCGAGCGTTTGAGGACCTTGCCCAGCGCGTTTCGCGGCAATTCGGCCATGAACTCGATCTGGCGCGGCCGTTTATAGTCGGCGAGACGATCTTCACAGAACTTCGCGATGTCGTCTTCAGAGAGATTTGCTCCCGGACGCGCGACGATGCAGGCCTTGATGTCCTCTCCGAGCACATCGTGCGGCACTCCAATGACGGCCACTTCGAGAATCTCGGGATGTTCATGCAGGGCGGCCTCAATCTCAACGGGATAGACATTGAAACCGCCGCGAATGATCATGTCCTTGTTGCGGCCCGAGATGTAGAGGTACCCGTCCTCGTCCAGGTAGCCGAGGTCGCCCGTCTTGAGCCAGCCGTCTTCGGTCCAGGTATCGCTGCTGGCTTCTTCGTTGTTGAAGTAGCGGCGCCGGTGTTTTCCGCGCATGCGAATCTCGCCGACTTCGTTGGGTGCGGCTTCGTTTCCTTCTTCGGTGATAATCTTGAGTTCAGTCCCCGGCAGCGGCCGGCCAATGGAACCCGGGCGCTTTTTCGCCTCGAAGGGGGGCAGGCTGCAAGCAGCGCCGCCTCCCTCGGTAAGCCCATAAACATTAAGCAGCATGGTTTTGGGACAGATCTCACCGAGTTTGCGGACGGCCTCGGGCGGCATCGGCGCCGTCCCGTACATCAGCATCTGGAGCGAGCTGTAGTCGTGTGTCTCGATGTCTGGATGCTGGAGCGCGAGCACAATCATGCTGGGCACCGCATAGCTGAGAACAACCTTGTGCTGCTCGATCAGAGCGAGGAAGCGCCCGGCATCGAACCGGGGCTGGATGATGCTGGTCATGCCGGCCTTGAGCGGCGTCATCATCATTGCGTGGGTACCCGCGAAGGTGAAGAGGGGCACGGCGTGGAGAAACGCGCGGCCACCGAACATCTTGTCGAGGCCCCCGCTGCCGCCCAGTGAGATCACATCGCCGTGGGTGCAGGCCACGCCCTTGGGAAAGCCCGTCGTTCCCGAGGTGTAGAGAATGTCGCAGAGATCATCGGCCGCGCAGGGGATCGCAAATTCGGAATCGTCGCCGTCCTTCAGTAACTCGTCGAGATCCAGCTCGCCTCCGGCCCCCTTCAGCGCCGCCCACCGAACACAGGGCGCGTTCTTGCGTGCGGCTTCAAGCTTTGCTGCGACCGACGCCTCGCCGAGGGCGCCGACTGCTTCACTGTTGGAGAGGATGTAGGAAATCTCGCCGGCAGCCAGGCGGGTGTTGATGGGAACGATGACGCCGCCGGCCTTGTGAACGGCGAAGTAGCCCACCATGAATGAGACTGCTTCGGCGTTGTTGAACAGCAGCGCGACGCGGTCGCCCTTTTCAAGTCCCAACCCCGCCAGCTTGCGCCCCAGCCGATTGCTCAGCCGGCCCCATTCGCCATAGGTGATCTGCGAAATCCCGTCGACGATCGCCGCGAGCTGATCGGGCGTCTTCGCCGCCTGGGAGCGGAGCAGATCTACAATGGACTCAACCATGACTCTCCCCTCGATCCGGCCCGCCCGGAAGCTGCGGCGGTCCGAGCCCATTTATTCATTGCATGCGATATATGTCAACAAAAATCGGAGAACAACACCTGTTTCAAACAAAATCACGGACGCATCTATCTCATAACTATGCAATTTTATTATATATATCTTCTTATCTCTATTATGCTGATGAGCGGCGGATAAAATATTAATTGACGATATAAATTCATTTCCATACGATACACGTGCTTTTGGCGGCTTCGGCCTGCCGATTCCGGGAGGACTCCATGCCAGGGGAACTGCGCGAGGTCGCGATCATCGGGGCGCACGCCACGCCCGTCACCAAGAAGCCCGCCGGGCCCCTGCGCCAGGTCTTCGCCCGCGCGGCCATCGAGACCCTCCGCGACGCCGGGATAAAGCCGGCCGAGGTCGACGGGCTCATCACCACACCACCGGGAATCAATCCAGAAATCGTGATCATGTTCGGCGCGTTTCTCGGGAAGTATCTGGGTCTGAACACCCGCGTGCTCGAAGTGATCGAGAATGGCGGCACGACCTCAGCGCTGGCACTGCGCACGGCCATCAACGAAGTGGCCATCGGGCGCGTCGAGCGCTGCCTGGTACTGGCCGCCGACGAGCGCGCCCGCCTGGGTGACATGAGTGACCTCGACTACACCTTTCGCTTCGGCACACAGTCGAACATCGGTCTACAGGGTGCTTACGATGGCGTATACGGCGGCGGCTTTCCCGTTCCCTTCTACGCCATGGGCGGCCAGCGCTACATGCACGAATACGGAATCAGTCTCGAAGAGATTGCCGAAGTGGTCGTGCAGCTCCGCGAACATGCCATGCGCCATCCCGGCGCGCAGTTCCCCGAGCGCACTAGCGTTGCCGATGTGCTCGCCTCCAAGGTGCAGAGCCCCCCGCTCACGCTGCACATGTGCTGCCCGGTCTCCAGCGCCGGGGCCGGCGTCTTGCTCACCAGCGTTGAAGAGGCGAAGAAGTCCAGAAAACCCTGGGTTCGCATTGCGGGTGTCGGCGGCTACCACGAGGCCGAGCACTTTCTCCCCGTCGATGAAGGGCGCAACTTCACCACCTATCGGTCGGCCATCAAGGCATCCGAACAGGCCTATGCCGAAGCAGGCATCGGCGCCGACGACATCGACGTGGCCGAAATCTACGGCGTCTTCGCCCCGACTGAGCTCATGCTCTACGAGGACCTGGGCTTCGTGAAGGACAAGGGCAAGGCGCCGCAGGCCGTGCGCAACGGCGAGCTCACCCATGGTGGGCGCGTCGTCTGCAATCCCAGCGGCGGGCGCATCTGCTACGGCCACCCTGCCGCGGCCACCCCGCTGCTCGAAACCATTGAAATCGTCCATCAACTGCGCGGCACCGCGGAAGGCCGGCAAGTCGAAGGTGCCCGCTGGGGCCTCACCCACGCCGAACACGGCTGCCTTAACGGCTCATCCGTGATGGTTTACGAGGCCTGCGCCTGAAAACGTCCGACGGGAACCAAGAAGATGAAAGACCTGATCGACAAGTATTCCTGGGAAGCCATCAAACACGACAACGACGGCGCGACGCTGGAGTATTACCGCTCGCTCGGTGAGGACGGCGTGTTTCGCAGCACTGCGTGCGGCGACTGCGGAAAGATTTCCTATCCGCCGCGCACCTTCTGCCCGGCTTGTTTCTCAGAGAAGATCGAGTGGACCGATGTCGGCGCGCGCGGCGCGAGCCTCTATTCCTTTACCACGCAGAGCCGCTCGCTTCGCTTCGGCGCGCCGGCGGTAATCGGCATTGTGGAAATCCCGGGCGTCGGCAGAATTCTCTCGAAGATCAACGCCAAACTCGATGAACTCGCCATCGGGCAGAGACTCAAGTTCGAACCGTTCAAGGTTTCCGAGAGAATCA
>JAGRBM010000604.1 GCA_020434085.1 Chrysiogenia bacterium
GGCAGCGGCAAGAGCTCGCTGGCCTTCGACACGATCTATGCCGAGGGGCAGCGGCGCTACATGGAGTCGCTCAGCGCCTACGCGCGCCAGTTCCTCGAACAGATGAGCAAGCCCGATGTCGATTCCATCGAGGGTTTGTCGCCGGCGATTTCCATCGAACAGAAAACCACCTCGCGCAACCCGCGCTCGACCGTCGGCACGGTGACCGAGATCTACGATTACCTGCGCCTGCTCTGGGCGCGCGTCGGCGACGTGTTCTGTTACTCGTGCGGGCGGCAGATGCAGGCCCAGACCGTGCAGCAGATCGTCGACCGCCTGATGGAGCTCGAACCGGGCACGAAGATCAGCCTGCTGGCGCCCATCGTGCGCGGGCGCAAGGGTGAGTACGGCAAGCAGCTCGAAAAGCTTCGGCGCGAGGGCTTCGTGCGCGCGCGCATCGACGGCGAGACCTTCGACCTCGAAGACGAGATCAAGCTCGACAAGCAGAAGAAGCACGACATCGCCATCTACGTCGACCGGCTCAAGATCGATCCCGGTGAGAGCGAGCGGCGGCTGGCCGACTCCATCGAGACCGCGTGGCGCCTGGCCGACGGGTATGTGCTCGTCGATGTGGTCGGACATGACGAAGAGCTTTTCAGCGAGCATTTGAACTGCGCCTACTGCGAGATCTCCTATCCCGAGATCGAGCCGCGCAGCTTCTCCTTCAACTCGCCCCACGGCGCGTGCGGCAAATGCGCGGGCCTTGGCGAGCTCTCCTACTTTGACCCGGCGAAGGTCGTGCCCGACGAGAGCCTCTCGCTCGAAGAAGGCGCGCTCGCCCCGTGGCAGTGGACCAGCGACTACTACCGGCAGATGCTCGAGAGCCTGGCCGAAGCCTACGACTTCGACAGCGCGGTGCCGTGGAAAAAACTGCCCGCCAAGGCGCGCGAGGTGCTGCTCACCGGCACGGGCAAGAAGACCGTCAACTTCAAGTACAAATCGAAGTCCGGTCGCAGTCGCCACACCTTCGTGCAGAAGTTTCCGGGCGTGCTGGCCTGGCTGGACAAGCGCTGGAAGGAAACCGATTCCGAGTCCGTGCGCGACGAGCTGGCCGAGTACATGAGCAGCCAGCCCTGTCCCGACTGCCACGGCGGGCGCCTTCGCGCCGAGAGCCTGGCCATCCGCATTGCCGAGAAGAACATCGACCAGGCCACCCGGCTCTCCATCAAGAAGGCCGCGGAGTTCTTCGGGGCGCTCGAGCTCAAGGGAAACCGCGGCGAGATTGCGCGGCCCATCCTCAAGGAAATCCGCGACCGCCTGCAGTTTCTGGAGGGCGTGGGCCTTTCCTACCTCTCGCTCTCGCGCCGCTCAGGAACGCTCTCGGGCGGGGAGAGCCAGCGCATCCGCATGGCGACCCAGGTGGGCGCCTCGCTGGTGGGCGTGCTCTACGTGCTCGACGAGCCCAGCATCGGCCTGCACCCGCGCGACAATGACCGGCTGATCGCGACGCTCCAGCGCATGCGCGATCTTGGCAACTCGGTGCTCGTCGTCGAGCACGACGAGGCTACGATTCGCGCCTCCGACTGGGTGATCGACATGGGGCCGGGCGCCGGCCGCCACGGCGGGCAGGTCACCGCGCAGGGAACCGTGGCGCAGATCTGCAAGAACAAGGACTCGCTCACCGGCGCGTATCTCTCGGGCGCGAAGTCGGTGCCGACTCCGAAGACCCGGCGCAAGGCCCGCGCCAAGCTCACCATCAAGGGCGCGCATCTGAACAACCTGCAGGACGTCACCGCCGAGATCCCGCTGGGTATCTTCACCTGCGTGACCGGCGTTTCGGGCTCGGGTAAGAGCTCGCTCATCGTCGACAGCCTCTACCCGGCGGCCATGGCAAAGGTCATTCACCGAAATGAGCCCGAGGGCGCGTTCAAGTCGATCGCGGGCCTCGAAGAACTCGACAAGGTGATCGACATCGACCAGTCGCCCATCGGCCGCACGCCGCGCTCCAATCCCGCGACCTACACCGGCGCCTTCACGCCCATCCGCGACTTCTTCGCCCAGCTTCCCGAGGCGAAGATCATGGGTTACGGGCCCGGACGTTTCAGCTTCAACGTCAAGGGCGGGCGCTGCGAAGCGTGCAAGGGCGACGGCATGCGCAAGATCGAGATGCACTTCCTGCCGGACATCTACGTCGAGTGCGAGGAATGCCACGGCCGGCGCTACAACCGCGACACCCTGGAAGTCCTCTACAAGGGAAAGAACATCGCCGACGTGCTGGAAATGACCGTCGAGGACGCCGCCGAGTTCTTCAGCGCTCACCCGCGCGTGAGCAAGATTCTCCAGACGCTCAACGACGTGGGCCTTGGCTACATCCACCTGGGGCAGGCGGCCACCACGCTTTCTGGTGGTGAGGCCCAGCGCATCAAGCTCGCCCGCGAGCTGGCCAAACGCTCCACCGGAAAGACGCTCTATATCCTCGATGAACCCACCACCGGCCTGCACTTTGCCGACGTGGACAAGCTCCTCGAAGTGCTCCA
>JAGRBM010000605.1 GCA_020434085.1 Chrysiogenia bacterium
ACCACCCGCGACCGGGCACTTCTGGCAACCGGCGCGGCGGCGCTCTGGGCGCTTCACCCGATCCAGACCCAGGCAGTCACCTACATCGTCCAGCGCATGACCGTGCTCTGCGGGCTCTTTTCCCTGCTGGCCATGTGGCGCTACGTGCGCGGGGTGCGCACCGGAGAGCGCCGCGACTTTCTCTGGAGCGCCGCTTTCTACGCGCTGGCCCTGATGAGCAAGGAAAGCGCGGCGGCCCTGCCGGTGGTGGGACTGCTCTATGAGTGGATCGTCGCCGATCCCTCACGCGAGATCGGCGCGCGGCGGCGCCGCCGCATTGCCCTGGCCATCGCGATGATTCCTCCGATTATTCTCGCAGGCACCTACGCCGCGCTGAGCGACCAGCACTTTGCCCTGGGCACCCTGCCCGGCCGTGACTACACGCTCTTCGAGCGGATCCTCAGCGCGCCGCGCGTCTACTTCAAGGGCATGGCCATGCTGCTTTGGCCCTCGGGGCAGGCCCTCGACCATGCAATGGTCGTCTCGCGCGGGCTTTTTACGCCATGGACGACCTTTGTGGGCTGGCTTGCCATGGGCGCGCTCATCTTCGTGACGATCTTCACGCGGCGCGAGCACCGGCGCTCGGCCTGGGCGCTGCTGAGCTTCCTGGTTCTCCAGCTTCCCGAGAATTCTTTCCTGAATCTCGAACTCTTTTTCGAGCACCGGCTCTACCTGCCCAGCGCCCTGTTGCTGCCGCTCGTGCCGATCGGGCTGGCAAGAATCGTGGCGAGCAAGAACGAGCTGCGCGCGCCGGTGACGGCTGCCATCCTTGCGTTGCTGGCCCTCTCAGCCGGGCTCACTGTGCGCCGCAACCTGATGTGGAGCGATCCGGTCGCCCTGATGCAGAGCAACCTGCAGGTCACGCCCGGCAACGCGCGCGCACACTACAACCTGGGGCAGACGCTCGCCCGCGCCGGCGACGATGAGGGCGCGCTTCGCGCCTACAAGGAAGCCGAGGCCCGCGGCTACGACGAAGCAACCTTCGCGCTGGCCACCACGCTCCACCGGATGGGACAGATCCCGGCGGCGAAGGCTGCCTACCAGCGCGCGCTCAAGCAGCATCCGCGACCGGCCGAGGTGTGGGTGAATCTGGGACTTCTCTACAAACAGGAAGGCGATCTGGGCCAGGCGGACCGCGCCTATGAGTGGGCGCTCGAATTCGAGCCGAAAAATACCGACGCGCTACTCAACCTCGGCAACCTTCGGCTCAAGCAGGGCCGCCCCGAAGAGGCCGAAACCGTTTTCACCGGCATCATCGCCGAACACCCGGAAATGGCGCAGGCCCACTTCAACCGGATGCTTGCGCGCATCGCGCAGAACAAAAAGGAAGAAGCCCGCGAGGACTACCACGCGGCCCTTGCGCGGGGCTTCGAGCAGGCCCGGACCTATGCGGGATATTTCGGGGAACAATAACTCTTCGCCGGCCCCGCCCTATCCCAGCAGATACGCAACCACATCGGCGGCCGAGTAGTCGTGCCCGGCATCGCTGGTGAGCGCTCGCACGCAGGAAAGATCGTTGCCGGAAGTGACGATTGCGGGCTCCACGCAGCCCTCGCTTCGCACCTGCGGCTGCCCGATGCTTGCAAGCAGGCCGTTGCACAGGCACATGCGGCCTTCGCAGGCATCGGGCTCACCGCCCTTCTTCACATATGCGGCTTCGTCTTCTGCCGGGCAGCGATAACCCACCGATCCATCGAGCGCCCTGTACGGCGCGCGAAGCAACCCCACATCGCAGGCCGGACGCCGGCGTGCGGCGTAGAGTTCCTGCCGGGCAAGGGTTCCTTCCAGGTCCATGAGTTTGAAGGGAAAGCCCGTTGGCGAGGCCTTTGCATCGGTTCGAACGCGGGTGTCCGGCTTGCGGGCGAAGGCCACGGCGCGCTGTTTGAGCTTCGGCGTGAAACCCGATTCGTGACAGAAAGCAAAGGCCGTACCCACCTGGATGCCGCAGGCACCCGCTGCCAGCGCGTCTGCGAGCCCCTTTGGGCTTGCCACGGAGCCCGCGAGCCAGAACGGCAGTCCCAGCGCGGCGATGGCTTCGAGATCGATGGCATCGCGCTCACCGTAGACCGGCTCTCCCAGTTCACTCAGCTCCAGCGCGCCGCGCGGCGGGGCGTTGTGGCCGCCCGCCTCGGGGGCTTCGACAACAAAGCCATCGGGTGGCGGCGTTGCGCGCGCCAGGGATTTTGCGAGCGTCGCCGAAGAGATGATTGCAAGAAACTTCGGCCGCGAGAGCGCGGACACCTGATCCCCCAGCAACCTGCGCGCAGAGAAATGGATCTCATGTTCCTCGCCCCGGGCGGCGCCATCGACATGCACTTTGAGCGAGACATCTTCGCCGCGTATCAACGCGTCGATGACGCCCGGGATCTGCCGCGGAATTCCCGCGCCCACCAGCACGTAATCCACACCGGCCAGCAGCGCGCCAAAGAGCGAGGCAAGTGTGGGGAGCTGCACTTTCTCCAGGTAGTTGATTCCGACGAGTCCCTCATGGCCCTCTTTGGCGAGGAAGACCTCGGCGAAGTTGGCCAGCACGGTGAGCTCTTCGAGTTCGCGCGCGGGTTTGAGCGTGAACATCGGCGGGTTCTTGTAGGGCGCATCCTGCGCCTTGCCGCCGGGGATGTAATAGCGCGCGAGCACGCGCTCGCTGATTTCCTGCACGGGAAAGGATGCAAGAGCGCGGCGCATGTGGCCGCCGGAATCCCCGTCCTGGAGCCTGCGCACCAACACGTGGGTGAGCGCGGTGCCCGAGACCACGCCCATCTGCCCGGAGAGCGCAACAGCGCGCGCCAGCCGCCAGTCCGATACGCCAATGCCCATACCGCCCTGAATAATCCGGGGTTGATTCATACTGCCGCCTTCCGAGTGCCCGGGAACGGGCTGCACCCCCGGAAGACAATCCGGTCGCGCCCCGCGGGTGACACCGATGTTCAGTCAACCCGATTCTGCCACCCGAGCGATATGACGAACGTCATCTTCGCGCTGCCCTGCTTCCCGGTTAGAGTCGGTTGCGAGGCCCAAATAGTGGGCGCTAGCCTGTCGTTCTGTTCTTTGAGGCCCCGGGAGCAGAAACCCGCACCGCGCGCCTCTGGAGGAAATTCAATGGCCGAATCGCTGCTTCAGGACTTCACAGCGCCCTACAGTCCCTTTGAGTCATTCATGTATGACTACTTCATCGCCGGGGCGGTGGGTGACTTCGTCAAGGACGCGATGGACGAGTTTCTGGGAGAAATGCCCAGGGGCGCCAGCATCCTCGAAGTCGGTTGCGGCGGCGGCCATCTTGCCACCGAGATCATGCGTCGGCGCCCGGACCTCGAGTTCACGGGTCTGGACCTCTCCCACGAGCAGATCGCCCGCGCGAGAAAACGCAATCAAAACTCGCCGGGCAACCCGCGTTTCGTGCAGGGCTCGGCGCTCGAACTCCCCTTCGATGAGGGAAGCTTCGACGGAATCTTCAGCGTGGCCTCCATCAAGCACTGGCCCGACCAGCGCCTTGGTGTGAGCGAGTGCGTGCGCGTGCTTCGCCCCGGCGGCACGCTGCTCATCGCCGAGGCCGATCGCGGCTGCAAGCTCGAGGACGCCCGCAACTTCGTCGCCCACTGGCGTATCCCCGCCGCGCTCCGTCCCATCGCCCTTATGGGCTTTCGCACCTTCGTCGCCGGCCAGGGCATCGACGAAGGCGAAGCCCTGGCGCACCTCAAGAGCCAGCCTCTCAAGGACTGCGAAGTGCAGAAACAGCCGGGAATGCCCTCCCTCGCGCTGGTTGGGAAGAAGAAAGCGAAGAAGAAGAGCCCCTGAAACAAAGGGCGGCCCGATGGGCCGCCCTTTTCCATTGTGCTGTTTCGCAAAACCTAAAGAATCATCTCCGCCAGCGCCTTGCGATGGAAGGGGCCGTCACCGTAGGCGAGCTGGGCCCAGCGCAGGCGTTTCCAGAACAGGTGGACGTCGCACTCCCAGGTAAAGCCGATACCACCGTGGGTGCGCACCGCCGTGTCGGCGGTAAGCGGGCCGACCTCCGAGAGATAGGCCTTGGCCATGCGCGCGGTGAGCAGCGCACGCGGCGCGTCGTGGTCCTGCGCCCAAAGGGCGCCGTAGACGATGCTGCGCGCGTTCTCGATGTCGGCAAAGCGATCGACGAGGCGGTGCTTCACACCCTGGAAGCTGCCGATCGGGCGACCGAACTGCTCGCGCACCTTGGCGTATTCCACCGAGGTGTGAAGCAGCTTGCGGGCGGCGCCCAGCATCTCGGCGGCAAGCGCCACCCAGATGCGCGGCAGCGCTTTTTCGAGCGCCTTGGCCGCGCCGCCCTCGGCGCCGAGCACCGCGTCCTCGCTCACCTTCACGCCCGTGAGCTTTACGGTCGCGGTGTGGCGCGTCTCGTCGACAAGCTTGTTGGAGGTGATCTTTACGCCCTTGGCCTTCGCATCGACCGCAAAGAGGGTCGGGCCCTTGCTTGTGTTGGTAGTGACCAGCAGCAGGTCGGCGCTGCCGGCGTCCATGACGTTCACCTTCGTGCCGGTCAGCACATAGCTCTTGCCCGACTTCTTGGCCTTGACGCCGCCGGCGCACAGATCCCAGCCCTGATCTTTTTCAAAGGCTGCGAGCGTCGGGCGAATCGCGCCCTCTGCGATCTGCGGGAAGAGCTTCTTTTTCTGCGGCGCCTTGGCGGCGGCATCGATCGCGAGCACGCCGATCTGGCTGGAGAGATACGGCGCCACCATCAGGTGGTAGCCCTGCTCTTCGAGAAGGATGCCAAGCTCATAGATGCCAAGGCCCACCCCGCCCATGTTTTCGGGGATCAGGAGGCCGTGCCACCCAAGGGCCGACATCTCGTTCCAGTCTTTTTCATCGAAACCCGTGCCCGCGCTGCAGAGCTCGCGCACGCGCTCGGTGCCGAAGTTCGCGCCGAGAAATTTCTTGGCCGAGGTGCGCAGCACCTCCTGGGTTTCACCGTATTCGAATCGTTCCATTCCCTTGCTTGCCTGTTTTGCCATGGTGCTTACCCCTTCGCCATTCCGAGGATGCGCTCGCCAATGATGTTCTTCTGAATCTCACTGGTGCCGCCGCCGATGATGGGGCCGTAGCCGTTCATAAAGAAGAGCTCCCAGTCCCCGTACTCAAAGGCGCCGGGCGATTCGGCCCAGTGCCAGGCGTCGGGACCGAGCACGCGGATGGAGACCTCGCCAAGGCGCATCATCATCTCGCTCTGCTGCAGTTTTGAGAGCGACATGATTCCCATCGGGTAGTCCTGAAGCTTCTGGATCTTCGCGCGGGTCGAATGCTGGCGAAGGGCCTCGGTCTCAATGGCGAGTTTTACGAGGTCATCGCGCACGAGCGGATCGTCGAGCATCGACTTGCCGCCGCGTTTGCGGCTCTTGGCGAGCGCCGCCGTCTGGCGAATGCGGCCCTCAAAGGCACTGTGGATTCCCACGTCGCCGCTGCCGCCGCTGCCGCGCTCGTGCAGGAGAGTGGTCATGGCGATCATCCAGCCCTGGCCGGGCTTGCCGACGATCTGCTCGGCCGGGATCTCGACGTTCTCGAAGAAGGTCTGGTTGAAGGAATCCTCGCGGGTCATCTTGGTCAGCGGTTTGACCTCGATGCCCTCAGACTGCATGGGCACCAGGAAATACGAGAGGCCCGCGTGTTTCTTGGCTTCCTTGTCGGTGCGCGCGAGCAGGATCATCCACTTGGCGAACTGACCCTGGGTGGTCCAGATCTTGTGGCCGTTGATGATCCAGGAATCACCGCGCTTTTCGGCGAAGGTCTGCGCCGACCCCAGGTCGGAACCGGCGTTGGGCTCGGAAAAGCCCTGGCACCAGATCTCGTCGCAGGAGAGGATGCCGGGAATGTATTTCTTCTTCTGTTCTTCACTGCCGTGGGAGAGAATCGTCGGCATCGCCATGCGGATACCGATGACGTTGAGGATGGTCGGCGCCTTTGCGCGCGCGAGTTCCTGATTGACGACTTTCTGCATCCACGACTCGCCGCCGTGGCCGCCGTATTTCTCGGACACGCCGAGCCCCAGGTAGCCGCCCTTGTAGAGCGTGTTCTGCCACTTCTGCAGGTAGGCCACCTGATCGGCCTGATCGACTTCCAGAAAGGACATGGGCAGGTGGAACTTGGGCTTGGGAGGAAGATTCTTCTCCAGCCACTTCTTCAATTCTTTGCGGTATTTCGCCTGTTCGGGCGTGTCTTCGGCATAGGGATCGTGTTTCGCCATGGCTACGGTCGCCTCCTTAGCGTGTGTCGCGTGCCGCGCTGATATTGTGAAAGTGAGTATTCACTCACCTCTTCCGGGGGCCAAGCTTCGCACATGGCGCAGCGTGCAATCAAGGCGCGCGTGCAGAGTTTTGCGGGATGAATTGAACGGCTCTTACTTTGCGGGAACCGCCTTTGCCGGGGCTTGCGCTGGAGCAGGCGGAGCAGTTTCGGTGGCTTCTGCTTCTTTGGGCAGCGGCGGGACGTCCCTGCCCTCGCCAAAGCCCAGCACCCAGAACTCGTCCTCGGTGACGCCCGCTTCCTCTTGCGCGACCGCCAGCTCTTTAAGCGGGTCGAGCTCGGCATCGTCTGCCAGCCGGAAGGTTCCGAAGTGGATCCCCATGCTCCGCAGCGTGCCGAGTGTCTGATGTGCCCTGACCGCCTCGACCGGATCGATGTGCACCGGCGCCATGAACCAGCGCGGCAGGTAGGCGCCGATGGGAAGGAGCGCAAGACGAAGCCTTGGGAAGCGCTCGGCGATCATCGCAAAGTGCGGGCCCCAGCCTGTATCGCCGGCAAAGTAGATCGCGCCGTGGGGGCTCTCAATCACGTAGCCGCCCCACAGCGTCGTGTTGCGGTCGCACAGCCCGCGCGCCGAAAAATGCTGGGCCGGCACGAAGTGCACGCGTACCGTGTGCGAGATCTCCACCGAGTCCCACCAGTCAAAATCGCGGCCGCCGGGAATCTCTTCTTCTTCGAGCAGCGCGCTCACGCCGAGCCCCACGAAGATGGGTGCGGGACGTTCCTCCGAAATGCGCCGCAGGGTCTCGATATCCAGATGGTCGTAGTGATTGTGGCTGACCAGCACAGCGTCGAGCGGCGGCAGATCTTCGAAGCGAATGCCCGGCGCGCGCACGCGTTTGGGCCCCGCCCAGCTCACCGGGCTCGCGCGCTCGGACCACTGCGGGTCGGTCAGGAAATTGAGGCCGTCCACCTGAATGAGTGCGGTCGCATGATTGACGAAGGTCACGCGCAGCTCGCCCTCCCCCACGCGCTCGGGAGGTTTGGGCCCCGGCTCGGACTCCACCCACTCACGCCACTCGCCCGGCGTGCGCGTGAAGGTCCACTGCCAGAACGCGGCAAAGCGCTTCGGCGGCGTCGGCGCAAGGTTCTGAAAATGCTCGCCGTCGAAGTGCTCGCTTGCGGGGCCCTCATACTCGGGTCCGGAAAACACGCAGCACCCGAGCACGTAGACGCCCAGAAAGCAGCCGATCGCCAGTGCACCGATACGGCGCAGCCAGCGCCAGAGACGATTTCGTTTTTTTTCGTTCACGAGAGCACGTAGTCCAGCATCCGGTTCAGGCTCTCACCCGCGCTGCCGTGAATGACGACGTCGGCCATGGCGTCCATGGGTGTGGGCTCTCGATTGACAATGATGAGGCTGGCGCCGCGGTCTTTGGCCTCCACCGGAATGAAACAGGCGGGCTGGACGACGAGCGAGCTGCCGACGACCAGGCAGCAGTCGGCGTTGCGGGCGCGTGCGAAGGCTTCGGCGGTTTCTTTTTCCGGCATGGACTGGCCGAAGCTGATGGTGTCGGTCTTGATAGGGCCGCCGCACATCCCCTCGGGTCCATCGGGATCAGGCTCACTGCAGTAGGGAACGCCGTCGCTCACGCCGGGCGCTTCTTCGACGATGCGCTTGCGAATGTCGGCGGCGGGCCACTGCTTGCCGCATTTCAGGCACGAGGCCGTTGCGACCGTGCCGTGCAGCTCGATCACCCTGCCCTCGCCGTGCCCGGCGCGCTGATGAAGACCGTCGATGTTCTGGGTGACCACGCAATCGAGCTTCTCCATCTGTTCGAGCCGCACGAGCGCCTTGTGCCCGGCGTTGGGCTGGGCTTTGAGAATGGGTTCGTAAAATTCCTTGCTGCGTTCCCAGTAGAGCTTGCGATTCTTGTGAAACGCGATGAACTTCTGAAACAGGAAATCGTTGGGGTCGTACTTGTTCCAGATCCCGCTGTCGCTGCGGAAGTCGGGGATCCCCGACTCGGTCGAAATGCCCGCGCCGGTAAAGGCCACGATGCGCCGGGCATCGGCCAGGATCTGCGCTGCCTTGCGAAGTGCGGTGTCAGGTTCCATCTGCGTGCTCCAGTCCCTAGCGCAGCCAGTCAAAGAGGCCGCCGGAGTTCGGCTCTTCGAGGGCTTGGTCGATCAGCCCGCTCAGTTCATCGAAGGAGCGCAAGCCGGCAATGAGCTGATCGCCGACCAAAAAGCTCGGCGTCGCGCGAACGCCCGCGGCAACTGCGCTCTTGAGATTCATGTCCACTTCATTGAGATAGCGCGGCCCGGTGTAGCAGCGCTCGAAGGCCTCCGGGTCGGCGCCCAGCTCGGCGGCGAGCTTGCGCGCCTCCTCATCGATGCTCGCAACCTCGATTTCGCGCGCGTGCTCGTAGAAGTGCGCGCCCGCCTTCCAGAAGAGCGTCGTGTCTTGCTCGCCAATGCACCTGGCCGCGGCGTAGGCCGGGCGCGCCCAGGCGTGGGAAGGGCCGGCGATGCCGTAGTAGCGGAACTCCACGCGCCCTCCGTACTCCGCGGTAAGGCGCTCGACCACCGGGTGCGCCTGCGCGCAGGCCGGGCACTGCAGGTCGGAGATTTCCACCACAACGAGCGGCGCCCCCTGCTTCCCACGCACGGGGGCCTCACGCAGGTTCAGGGACGCGATCGTCACCGTATCGAGGGTGATCGCCGGCATGGACTGCGCGGCAACCAGCCCCGCACAGAGCAGAAAACAAAAAGAGAAAAGAAACACGCGCATTTGTCAGTTCCTCTTGCCGGTTCCAAGGCTCACGCCGCGCTTGTAGGTGGCCGAGCCTGTCGCAATGAGCACGCCGGTCTCGTCCTCGACGTTGACGTCCACCACGCAGATGCTCTTGCCGCGCTTTCGCACGCGGCTGCTGACGACAATTCCCGAATCCGGCGCGGGCGCTTCGAGCTGGCTCACGAACAGGCTCACCGTCGCGCCATAGCCTTCGGCGGGCCCCGCCGGATCGGCGTAGACCGCGCAGGCCGCCGCGGCGTCGATGGCGCTGGCAATGACGCCGGTATGGATCGCGCCGCCGGCATCGAGCAGGTGTTCGCGGGGGGCAACGCTGAGCCGCGCCTCATCGGGCGCGAGCGCGTCGATGCTCCAGCCGATGAGCTCGGCATAGCGCGAGCCGCCAAGGCGCTGGCGCAGCGCGCGGGCCTGCGCGACGTAGTCGATGCCGCTCATTCGTGCTTTCCGACCTTCGTTCCCATTTTGTAGGTCGCCGTGCCGGTGGCGATGAGCTTGCCCTCGGCGTCCTCGATGTCCACGTCCACAACGACGATGCTGCGCCCGCGCTTTCGCACGCGTCCGGTGGCAATCACGTCCTTGCCCGGCGCGCCGGCCGAGAGATAGTTGGTCAGCAGGTTGAGCGTGGCGGCATTGAGGCTCTCGATCTTTTCAAAATCCGAGAGCGCAGCGACGCCTGCGGCCAGATCGATGAGCGCAGCAATGGCACCCCCGTGCAGGACGTTGAGAGTGCGCCCCAGGTGCTCGGCCCAGGGAAGGCGCACGCTGGCCTCGTCGACGCTCATGGAATCGATCTGAATCCCGAGGGTCTTCGCAAAAGGCGCGTTTTCGAAAAATGGGCGGATACGCGCCAGGTGCTCTTCAATGGTCTCGCTTCGTTTGCTCTCTGCCATGCCCCCTTTGTAGCGCGCCCGGAGGCCCCGTTCCACCGGTTGCCGCGGGTGGGGGCACCGCGATAGGCTGCGCCCCGGCGGGGATCAGCCCGCCTCCACCTGGAAGGCACCAAACCCCATGAGTGACACCGAACAGCCCATCATGCTCGACGAGGGCTCGCCCTGGACCATGCACCTCGAAATCGCCCGCGCCGCAGCCCAGGAGGCCGGCGCCATCCAGCTCGAAAACTACGGCACCATCGAAAAGTTCGAGAACAAGGGCGAGGTAGACCTGCTTACCCACGTCGATCTGGCCAGCGAAAAAGTCATCAAAGATGCCATTCGCCGCCATTACCCCGACCACGAGATTCTGGCCGAGGAAAGCGACCTCGAATCGGGCAGCGACAGCGACTTTCGCTGGGTCATCGATCCGCTTGACGGGACGACCAACTACACCCACGCCTACCCATTTTTTGGCCCGAGCATCGCGCTTCTTCACAAGGGCGAACCGGTGATCGGCGTGGTGCTGCTCCCACTCATCAATGAAGAATTTACCGCCATCAAGGGTGACGGCGCCTATCTCAACGGCAAGCCGATCTCGGTGAGCAAGGTGGACGACCCCGCAAAGTCGCTCTTCTGCACGGGCTTTCCCTATGATCGCAAGGAGCGGCCCGATTACTACATCGCAAAATTCCGGGAGTTCATGAAGCTCGGCCACGGCGTTCGCCGTGCCGGCGCGGCTGCGGTGGACCTTTGCTACGTTGCCTGCGGGCGCATCGACGGATTCTGGGAAGAGCGCCTGAAGGCCTGGGACGTGGCGGCCGGCTCGCTGCTCGTGCGCGAGGCGGGCGGCACCATCACCATGTTCGACGGCGGCGATCTCGACATCTACGGCGACAACGTCATCGCTTCGAACGGCAAGATCCATGAGACCATGATCGAGACGATCCGCAACGTCTGAGGAGACTGAGCATGAGCACGGTTGCCCAGCAGCTGGCCGAGTGGATCTGCTCGGTGCGCTACGAAGACATTCCTGAGCGCGTTCTCGAAAAGACGCGCTACCAGACCCTCAGTGTCATTGCCTCCATGCACGCCGGCGCCGATACGAACGCCGGGCAGGCCGTGCTGCGCGCCGCAACCAAGTGGCGAAAGCCCGGCCCCTGCACCGTCATTCCAACGGGCCAGCAGATGGCGCTGCACGAAGCGGTCATGGTCAACAGCGCGTTTTCCATGGCGCTCGACTACGACGACTACCTCTATATGGGACACACCGGGCACTCGGCCGTCCTGGGCGCCTGGGCCATCTGCGAGGAAGAGCGGCTCTCGACCAGGGAGCTCATCACCGCACAGGTCATCGCCAACGAAATCGGCGGGCGCGTGGGCGCAAGCGCCGTGCTGGGCCCCCAGAACGGACAGGCCTGGAGCTTCATCCACGCAGTCGAGGGTGCGGCGCTGGCCTCGCGGCTCTATGGGCTTAGCGTCGAGCAGACCGCCCACGCTATTGCCATCGCCATGTACCAGCCGACCTTTACGTTGTGGCCGGGCTTCATGGGCCCCACCAGCAAGGTGCTCACCGCCGCCGGACCGACCATCACCGGCATTCAGGCCGCCCAGTTCGCCCGTGAGGGGCTGACAGGCGCGCCCGAAATTTTCGAACACCCGCGCAAGGGCTTCTGGAAGTTCTTCACCTTTGTCCCTCTCCCCAAGATGCTCACGGGCCTTGGAGAGTCCTGGGTGAGCGACACGCTGGCCTACAAGAAGTATCCGGGCTGCGCCTACATCGATACGACCATGGACGCGCTCTTCGATGTGCTCGGCCAGTATCACGAGAGGCACGACCGCGCGCTCGGCGCCGCCGATGTAAAAAGCATCGATGTCACCGCGAGTTTACTCTCGGTGGAGATGGACAATCTCTCGGCTGAGCACGTCGACGAGAGCCAGCCCCTCTCACCGGTAAACATCAACTTCTCCATCGGTTTCAACGTGGCCATCGGCATCCTGGGCGGCGCGCACACCGGCGCGCAGATGAGCCAGGATTTTCTCGACGCCAACGACAAGGAGATCCGGCGCCTCTCGGCCATGACGAAGCTCCACCACGACTGGGAGATGACCACCCGCGTGGCGGGTGCCTTCGATAAGGTGCTCGGACGCAGCTCGGTGCTCGGGCAGCTCTCGGCCCGCGAGCTCGTGCGCGTGGCGCGCGGCTACCAGAGCGAGCTCGGAGGACGCAAGAAGAACTCCGCCGACTTCGGCGCGCTGATTCGCCGCCACGGCGGCGACCTGCTGCGCCAGGTGCGCGAGCTTCCAAGGCGCATGAGCCGCGTGCGCGCGCGCGCCGCAGACAACGGCGGCGCGGACCTTGGCGGCGTGGATTTTTCAAAATTCGAGATGACCTTCCCCGCGCGCGTAACCATCGAGACGAAATCGGGGGAGAGTTTCACCGCGCGAAAAGACGTCCCGCTGGGCGTCTCGGCCCGCAAGGACTACCGCGAGACCGTCGAGCAGAAGTTTCGCACCGAAACGGCGGCGCAGCTTGGCGAGACTCAGGTCGAGAACGCACTCACGCGCCTTCGCCGCTTTGAGGACGAGCGCCTGCAGGAACTCACCAAGTATTTCTGCCAGCCCTGAGCTGCAATGAGCGAGCCGACCTGCCTGACCATCGGCCATTCGAGCCACTCGGTGAACGAGTTTGTCGCCCTTCTCAAGGAACGCGGCGTCGAGGTCGTTGTGGACGTGCGCTCGCGCCCTTACTCGAAATACCACCGGCACTTCAGCTACGACGCGATCCGGGAGAACCTGAGCGCTCGCGGCCTGCGGTA
>JAGRBM010000606.1 GCA_020434085.1 Chrysiogenia bacterium
GACGTGGCGATCGTGGGCGCGGGCTTCGGCGGGCTGGGGGTGGGCATCGCCCTCCAGAACAGGAAGCTCGACAACTTCGTGATCTTCGAGGGAGAGCCCGACGTGGGCGGTTCCTGGCGGACCAATACTTACCCGGGCTGCGCGTGCGACGTGCCCTCCCATCTCTACAGTTATTCCTTCGAGCCCAATCCCGAGTGGCCCGAGGCCTATTCCAAGCAATCCGATATCCAGAAATACATCGAGCACTGCGCCGACAAGTACAAGCTGCGCCCGAAGATCCGTTTCAAGACCAAGGTAAAGAGCTGCGACTTCGACGAGGGTCGCGGCGTGTGGCGCGTGGCGACCAGTGACGGCAAGGTGACCGAGGCCCGCGTGCTGGTGCCGGCAACGGGCGCCCTCTCCCACCCGCGCTACCCCGACATTGCCGGCCGCAACTCCTTCAAGGGAGCGGCCGTGCATGCCGCGCGCTGGGACCCGAAGGTCAGCCTCAAGGGCAAGCGCGTGGGCGTCGTCGGCAGCGGGGCCTCGGCCATCCAGATCGTGCCGAACATCGCGGCCGAGGTGGCCGACCTCAAAGTTTTCCAGCGCACCCCCTCGTGGGTGATTCCGCGCCGCAACCGCGCCTACACCGAGGCCGAGCACAGGCGCTGGAAGAAGTTCCCGCTCACCCAAAGCGCCGAGCGCCTCAAACTCTACTGGACCATGGAGGCGGCGCTGCCGGCCATCATGTGGTACCCGCGGATGCTCGAAGTGGGTGAAGTCCTCCACAAGCGCAGCCTCAAGAAGGCCATCAAGGATCCCGAGCTTCGCGCCAAACTCACGCCGACCTACAAGGTGGGCTGCAAGCGCACGCTCGTCTCCGACGACTGGTTCCCCGCCTTCGCGCGCGACAACGTGCACCTCATTACCGAGGGCATCGAGAAGATCACGCCCACGGGCGTCAAGACGAGCGACGGAGAGCTCCACAAGTTCGACGTGCTCATCTACGCCACCGGCTACGACATCGGCGCGCCGGCCTATCCCTTCGAGATCCGCGGCGTGGGCGGGATGAATCTCACCGAGTACTGGGGCCCGCACCGCCGCGCTTACTACGGCATGAGCGTGGCGCATTTTCCCAACATGCTGCTCATCATGGGTCCCAACACCGGCCCCGGGCACACCTCGGTGCTGGTCTACCAGGAAGCCCAGTACGAGTACGTCGCGCGCTACACCGAGCGCCTGCTCAAGAAGCGTGCGAAGTATTTCGACGTGAAAGAAGAGATCCAGGACAAGCAGTTCCAGGAATTCCAGGACCGCATGAAGAGCAGCTCGTGGCTCTCGGGCTGCCAGAGCTGGTATCTCAATGACGACGGCACCAACTCGACCATGTGGCCGGGCTTCAGCTTCGAGTACGTGCTCAAGATGAAGGCGCTGGGCTGGGGTGCCTACGACGTCGCGGCTTGACCCGCACTGCGGGTCCCATGGGGCCTGCGATAATTGCGAATCCGAAATTGCTCGGCAAAACCCAGGGGCCGGTACACGCCGGCCCCTGCGGCCGAGGCCTGCAGCGTGACAAGGCGCGCGCCTGCGCGGGCGCACCGGCCAAGCACGTGCACCATCAGCGTGCGGGAAA
>JAGRBM010000607.1 GCA_020434085.1 Chrysiogenia bacterium
CGTCGTCGACGATCGCTTTGATGACCTTCTTCATGTCGAAGGCCCGGCGCGGGTTGTCGGGAATGAGCTCGGCGAGCTTTTCCTCGCGCCGGCCCGGCGCGTCGTTGCCCTTCTTGATGGGCGGGGCTTCCTGGTTGTGGCTGGGGAAGAAGGAGAGATACTCGCGGATCTTTTCGATGCAGGCCTCGTCGGACTCCACTTCGAGATCGGCAACGCCCGAGACCTTCGTGTGGATCTTCGCGCCGCCAAGGTCCTGCTCGGAGATTTCCTCGCCCACGGCGGCCTTGACGAGATAGGGCCCGGCCAGCGCCATGGAAGAGGTCCCCGAGACCATGGGCACAAAATCGGCGAGCCCCGGGATGTAGGCCGTCCCCGCCGCGCCGGGGCCCACCATGGCGCAGACCTGCGGGACGACGCCGCTCATCACGGCCTGCTCGCGAAAGAGAAAGCCCGCGCCGGCGAACATGCTCGGCGAGGTCTCGTGGGAACCCGCGCCCCCACCGCCGCCGCCGATGCGCGCGCCCGCGCTGTCGATGAGCCAGATGACCGGGATGCGCCACTTCAAAGCCATCTCGCGAAGGCGCGCCATCTTCTCCTCGCCCACGCGGCCCATGCTGCCGCCCATCACGGTAAAGTCATAGGACGCAATCGCCACGCGGCGCCCGTCCACCTCGCCGTAACCGGTCACCACCCCGTCGGCCGGGCTCTGCACCGGCTTGTCGCCGTGATGACGCCCCAGCAGGCCGAACTCGAAGAAGCTCCCCTCATCGACGAGCAGCCGGATGCGCTCGCGCGCCGTGAGCTTGCCGCGCTCGTGCTGGCGCGCCACCTTGTCGGCGCCCCCGTGCTCCTGCGCCTCCGCGCGCGCCTTCTCCAGCTTCGCAATGCGTTCCTTCATCAGATCGCCCATGGCCCGTGTCCTTCCCAGTCGGCCGCCGGGAAGCCCCCCGGCGCCGTGATGTTTCATTGAGCCCAAACGACGGTAGGAGCGGCCGGGGTGGGGGTCAAGGGGAGCGTTACGGCGCTCAACCTGGTAGACTTTTCGCCATCGAGGAATCAGTGGGCGCGACTTACCACGCAGAGCCACCGCCCAAGAGGCGGCCATGGACACGCGACGAACTGCTCGTTGTTCTCGATTTCTATTGCCGCACCCCGTTTGGAAAGCTCCACCAGCACAACCCCGACATCATTGCGCTCGCCGCACTGGTTGGTCGCACGCCGAGTTCGGTCGCGATGAAGGGCTGCAATTTTGCCAGTCTCGATCCGCAGCATCAGCGCCGGGGTCGGTCCGGCTTGAAGGGCGCAGCCAAAGCGGATCGCGCACTGTTCGAGGAGTTCATTCTGCCGGCACGGTGGACCGATCTACTCGTCGAAGTCAGTGCCGCCCGCGCGCGGTTGCAGGCGCAGGCTCCGGATCAGGGGACAATGGTGGCGGAAGAACAGGCCGCATACTTCGCCGAGCGTGATACCGAGGCGACGCGCGAGGTGAAGACGCGCCTCGTTCAGCGCTTTTTTCGGGACGCCGTGCTTGGCAGCTACGACAACGAATGCGCGTTCTGCAGCCTCCCGAACGGCAAGCTGCTTGTCGCCAGCCACATCGTTCCGTGGGCGCATGATGAAAACCGCCGCGCCGATCCGCGCAATGGGCTTGCGCTGTGCGCGCTGCATGACAAGGCTTTCGACCGTGGCCTGATGAGTGTGGGCGAAGACTTCCGTATTCTGGTCTCTGAGCAGCTACTCCAGACGAAGACTGATTCAGAGTTGCACCATGTCGCCTTCTGTCACATCGCCGGGGCAGAAATGAATCAACCCTCCCGGTTCGCGCCCGATTCCGAAGCACTGGCGCATCACCGGCAGGAGATTTTCATTCCGGGGTGACACATGGACGATTCGGTAACGATCACGCTCAGTCGGAACGATTTGGGTCAGATTCTCGACGGACTCGAATGCCGCTGTGATACGTGGCGGGCGACGGCCCGTTACCTCATGGGCGAAGACATCGGCGCACAGGCGATTGAGGAATGCAGCGATGCCGCCGAAGCGAGCGCGATTGCAGCCACTTACGAGCGCATCATGGACGCGATGCGTGTACAGTTGAATCCCAGGTAACCCCCGTTCACCGATTTCTTCCCGGGCCGCCCGGCGGGGCGCTAGCCTTGGGGCATCTCCTCATCGGGCAAGCGGGGGACGGATGCATATCAAGACGGACATCTGCGTGATCGGCTCGGGTGCGGGCGGGGCGGTGATCGGCACGGAGCTGGCGCTGGCCGGGGCGAGCGTCACGGTGCTGGAGGCCGGCGGGCCGGCACCGCTGGCAAAGCTGGGCGAGCCCATTACCCGCTCCTTTGCGCGGGTGATCCGGCAGCGGGTGGCGACGCTCTCGCTCGCACGTGGGACGCCGGTGCAGCCCATTATCCATGGCATCTGCGAGGGCGGCTCCACCGCGCTCAACGCCGGCAGCGCGTTCAGGCTCCCGGAGTTTTTAAAACGCCGCTGGAGTGAGCTCGGCATCGAGGGCTTTGCCGAGGCCGAGGACCGGGTCGACACCTTCATTCAGGTGAGCCCCACCGAGGATGATCTGCTCGGCGCCAACGGGCGCAAGATGCTCGCCGGGGTGCGCGCCCTCGAATGGA
>JAGRBM010000608.1 GCA_020434085.1 Chrysiogenia bacterium
AGCAGCGCCACGTCGAGCACCAGCTCCCCCAGGGTCACCATCGCCGAGGCGAACTCGGGGTTGATGTCCTTGATCGTGGTGGTGATGGTGCGGACGAACTGCACGAGCGCCGGGTCGGGTGTGTAGATCTTGTAATTGTTCTGGTTGAAGTAGTTGGAGAGCCGGAACATCGCCTCGGCGTGGCGGATCTCATCGTCGTAGAAGGTCTCGAAAATGGCCCGCTCGGTCTCCAGCTCGCCGGTCTTGGAGAATTCCAGAAAAGCCAGCGCGGCGATGCGCTCGATGTAGATCAGGTTCGTGAAAGCCTGACAGATCTCCATCTCGTCGAACTTGCTCATGGGAGCGGGCTTGGTGTTCCAGTCGAAGTCGTCGACGTTCCACTGCCCCTTGCGGCAGCGCTCGAGCATGCGTCCTAAATCCAGTGCCATGTCGTGGTGTCCTTCCCGGAGTGCTCCGCGCCGGTGTTTGCGCAGGGGTCCCTGAATCGCTCCGGGAGGCCCTAAACTGACGCGGGAGTCATTCTGGGCGCGACAACGCGCGGCGTCAAGGGGGAAGAAAGGGGGCCCAAACGGACCCCCGCCCTATTGAATCAGCTTTGAGATGGTCTTGAACTCGGCACTGCCGGCTTTGCCCAGGAGCTGGAAGAGCACAGTCTCGGTGCTCGTGATGACCGCCCCGGCTCGCTCGCACAGGGCGAGGCCCCGCTCCCAGTTCTCGCGGCGACGCGAGAGGCACGTGTCGGCCACCACATGGACATTGAGTCCGCGCCCCAGCAGGTCGAGTACCGTCTGGTAGACGCAGATATGGGTCTCCATGCCCGAGACGATCACGCTGCGGCGGCCCTTGTCGGCAATGCCGCGAATGGCGGCCAGCGCGTCGTCGTTCTCGCAGCAGGAGAACTCGACCTTCTCGACCGGGGCGAGATCTCCTGCCAGAGCATCCTTCACCTCGGAGAGCGTCGGGCCGATCCCCCTGGGATACTGCTCGGTCACGATGGCCGGGATCCCCAGCGTCTGCATCCCGCGAAGCAACGCCCCCATGTTCCCCAGGTGACGCTTGCCGGCCTTCTCGGGCATGGCGGCAAAGAGCTTTTCCTGGTAGTCGATCACCAGCACCATCGCCTGATCGGCGCGGATGCGCTGGTCGGCAATCTGTTTGTGCTCACTCATTGCTAGAACGCGTATCCCTTCATGCCCTGGTAGCGCTCGAGGCCCTCGGGGTCGAGCTTCACGTTGACGCAGGCGACCGTGTTCGAATCGAAGGCGCGCTGGAGCGCCGGTTCGAGGTCCTCGGGCTTCTCGACGTATTCTCCGTGGCCGCCAAGCGCCTCAACGATCTTGTCGTAGCGGGTGTACTGCAGCTCGGTGCTGATGAGCTTGTCCTTGCCATAGACCATCTTGTGGGGCGTCCGGATCTGGCCCCAGCCAGAGTCGTTGCCCACCACGCAGACGATGGGCAGGTCGTGGCGCAGCGCGGTTTCGAGCTCCATGCCGTTCATGCCCCAGGTGCCGTCACCGTTGAGCAGCAGCACCTTCTTGTCGGGGTGCGCGGCCTTTGCCGCCAGCGCATAGCCCGCGCCCACGCCCAGGCACCCCAGCGGCCCCGGGTCCATCCAGTGGCCGGGCTTGTGAATGCGGATGATCTTCGAGCTGATCGCCACGATGTCGCCGCCATCACCGATCACGATGGTGTCTTCATCGATCACGTTGTCGATGGCCTTGGCCATGCGGTGATGAATGATGGGGCTGTCGGTCGCGTCCATGGCGGGAACCATCTTCTGGTAGCGCTCGGTCTCGTCCTTGCGGATGGCTTCGAGGTAGCCGCCGCGATCGACCTTGTAGCTACGCGAGTCGAGCTCGGCGCTGATCGCCTGCAGGTTGAGCTTGGCGTCTCCCACCAGCCCCACGTCCACATCGCGGTTGCGCCCGATGATGTCGGGTACGCGGTCGATCTGGAGCACCTTGCAGTTGGGCGGCCACTTCTGCTTGCCGTATCCCAGGCGAAAATCCATGGGCGTTCCCAGCAGCACGACGAGGTCGGCCTTGCCGAGTGTGGGTCCGCGTGAAAGCGAGAAGAAGTTGGGATGGTCCGGCGGCACCGAGCCGCGACCCATGCCGTTCAGATAAATCGGCGCGTCGATCTGCTGGGCCAGTTTGATGAGGTCTTCCTCTGCCTGCGACCAGCGAACGGTGCCGCCTGCGATGATGATCGGGCGCTCGGCCGCCTCGATGAGGTCGGCGCTCTTGGCAATATAGGAGGGCTCGGAGACCGTGCGGACCTCCGTGCGGTAGCTCTTGGGAAACCACGCGGTCTTTTCATCGACCGGGAACATGAGCAGGTCGAAGGGCACTTCAAGATAGACCGGACCGGGAACGCCCGAGAGGGCTTCGCGGTAGGCCATCGAGACATATTCGGGAATGCGCTTGGCCTCATAGACGGTGTACTGGGCCTTGGTCACGGTGCGCACCAGGCCCGCGGTGTCCATGGCCTGCAGGGCGCCCTGCCCCAGGTACATGAACGGCTCCTTGCCGCCGATGAGCACCATGGGCACGTTGGCCTGGTAGGCCACGGCAAGACCGGTGACGGTGTTCGTGACGCCCGGACCGGCGGTGACGATGCACACGCCGGGCTTTCCGGTTGCGCGCGCCCAGCCGTCGGCGGCGTGGGCAGCAGACTGCTCGTGCCGCACGTCGATGAGCTTGATGCCCGCATCCAGGCAGGCATTGAAAATCGGTGAAACGTGGAAACCGGCGAGGCCGAATACGACTTCGACCCCCTCCTGCTTCAGTCCCTCTACAAGCAGGTGTCCGCCATCCATGGCCATGGGTGTGTCCTCCAGAGACAGTGTGCGCGCTGGTTGTTGCTCAGCAGGGAGCGTTGTTGGAGCAGGCGGGGAAGTCAACGAACAGGGCGACCCCCGCTGCGCGACCGTGATGGGGGAAGGAGGAAACGGTCGCGAACGGGGGCTGCCAGGGCAACTACTACTGAATGGGCCTCAGGCTAGGATTCACTCATGGGCCGCGGCAGGACGTCGATGGTCCGCGTGGCCAGCACTTCGGCACGCTCGCCGTCCTTGCTCTGGCGAACCAGGCGCACGGTGAAGCTGCGCGGGGCGCTCACCTCGGGGGCAATGTAGACCCCGTCGGGCAGGATCTGACCGTAGAAAGGCGAGCCACCGGGGACACCGTCCACTTCCCAGGTCAGTCCCTCGGGAAGCAGCTCGGCCACGCCCTCTCGCGCGCGCAGCAGGCGCACCTGCTCGCCAGCGACGACGGGCCCCGTCTCGGGCGCCATCTCGACCCGCGGCCCCACGCCCGAACACCCGGCGGAAAAGAGCCAGACCAGACACACGGTAATGAGCACAACATAAGCCCGGCCCACCCAGCGGTAACCGCGGCGGGCCTGTTCTGCGAGTTGTGTCGTGGCAAAGATCATCATTCAGTGCCTCAATCTACGTGGGTCACCTCCAGATAAAGCAGGGACCGTGCCAAAATGAGTACACATAAAACATCAAGTAATTTCAGCTAGTTACAACGGAACCTTTCAGCGCCCCCGCGAGGTTGTCAAGTTGCCGCGTCAATCACTGTCGCGGCAGGTTGACATCATCAGAGGGTGCTCGGCGCCATCGCAGGCATTGCGCCGTTCATCTCCGCTCTGGGACGCTGGCTGGAGATGAGGCTGATCCGGCCACTCAACAGCAGCGTTGTCAGCGCGGCCGTCAACGTGGTGGGCAACAGATGCACACCTGACATCGCCGTCACGACCAGGGTCGAGCCAAGGGGGGTCTTGGTCACCCCCGTATTGATGGCGGCCATGAGCGCTCCCATCAACACGACCTCGTTGGTACCCGGAACGGCCAGATGCAACAAACGCCCCCCGCACACCCCGAGAAAGAACAAGGGAATGATGAACCCACCGCGCCACCCCGAGCTGACCGTTACCGAAGTGCCCAGAAACTTGCCCAGCGCCGCCGTTGCCAGCACGCCCCAGAGTACCGGTGAAGCAGCCAGTGATTCGACCTGCACCTCGCCATAAGTCAGGGCATAGGGGGTCCACAGTCCCAGCAGGCCCAGCACCAACCCGCCGGCCATCGGGCGCATGGGCCGGGGCAGTTGTTCGAATATTTTACGCAGCGCATGCGTGAGCGCGACAAACCCCCATGCCACCACCGTGCCCGCAATGCCCACCAACACCGCCCACCCCAGATCGATCGGAGCAAGCAAATACTCCGCCGGGAAATGCCAGACCGGTTCGAGGTGTGCCATCCGGCCCAGGGCAAACACCGCGTAACCGCACACCGCGCCCACGAGCGAAGGCACAAGCGCCTCGTAGTATTCGAGCCCCTTGCGGTGGAGGATCTCCAGCGCAAACACCGCCGCGCCCAGCGGGGCCCCGAACAGGACCGTGAACCCGGCAGCCATCCCGGTGATGGTGAGAATTCGCATTTGCACGACACTCAAGCCCCGCCGCTCTGCAATCCATGTCCCCAACGAACCGGTGGTTTGCACCAACGGAGCCTCCGGGCCGGCCGCTCCGCCCGATGCAATGCACAGCAGGGAAACCGGAATCAGCGAACGCAGCTCACGGCGCCCCCGCGCGCCCCCGAGCACATGGATATTGTCGACCAGCAGTTCCACATCTCCGGCACTGCCGACCCAGTGCTCGATCAAACCGACAAGCAGGCCGATCGCGACCATCACCGCCACATGGACCAGGCCGCCGTGCGCTCCCGGCCCCAGATGCCCTTCGAGCCACGTCACACAAGCGACATAGGCGAGGCCGACCACGCCGCCCAGGGCGCCCGCGCCCGCCACCAGCAAATAGGGCAACTCGTTGGAGCGCTCTACTTCCTTGTCTGTCTGTTCATTCATGGTTGTTCCCCGGATATCGGAACGCCGCCCCGTTTCTACGGTCGCGCACTATAGGTGCGTGCCCGCTGCACGGCCAGCCATGCCCCTGCCGAGGCAGCGGAGCCGCGGGCTTGCAGTGTGCAGCCGATCTGGTTATTAACGCCCACATCCGTGTTGCGGGGTTTCCTTACATGGCATGGCGCATTCTCATCATCGCGGGCATCTTCGAAGTCATCTGGGCCGTCGGGCTTAAATACTCCGAGGGCTTTACCCATTTGTGGTTCAGCATCGGGACCCTTCTGGCCATGCTTGTGAGCTTCTCCCTGCTCTCGCTGGCGATGAAGGAGCTGCCGGTCGGAACGGCTTACGCCGTCTGGACCGGCATCGGCGCCGCGGGCACCGCGCTCTATGGCATGGCTTTCATGGGCGAGCCCCGCGATGCGGCGCGCCTGGCATGCCTGGCCCTGATCGTCGGCGGCATCGCCGGACTCAAGCTGCTCAGCGCCCCGGCGCACTGAGCCATCATCGCCCGCGCACGCGCACCCGCCAGCTCTGCACCGCCCCGGTATCGCCGCTCTTGAGATCGCGAACCTCAAGCGTCCACTCCCCGTCGGCGCGCTCGCCCAGGTTGAACGAGCTCGCAAAGGTCCAGCCGTCGTAGGCCGTGCATCCCGGGCAGGTGTGCAGCTCGGCAAGAATGCTCTCTGTGCCCATTGGGCTCGTGAGCACGATCTCCAGGTCGCCAGAGTCGGCGTGGTCGCTGGTGAAGTCGATCTCGACCCACTCGACGAATGAGATCCCGCTGCCGGAGAGTTCCAGCGCATCGCTCACGCCGGTCATGTCGTCATCGGGAATGGCGAGCGCAGGCTCGCGAAGCGCGGACTCGGCTGTTTTTTGCGGCGCGGTAATGGGCTGCCACCACTCGGCCATGCGCACGGCGGCCGAGGCGTCCACGGCGCCGAAGCCGTAGTCATGGCTCACATGAAAGCCCGCGCCATTGAACGCCCAGCCGGGGCTTTCCGGGTCCGTCATGCGGGAGCTGCGGGCGAGGATTTCGCGCACGTCGCGCCAGCCCAGTTCGGGACTGGCTTCCAGCATCAGCGCCACGATCCCCGAGACCATCGGCGCAGAGAGCGAGGTCCCCAGCGCGAAGTCGGTGTAGGTATCGGGCGAGTTGGTGGTCGTGATCCCGTTGAAGCCCCGGCCCATGCTCGGCGCGCTCACCCACAGGTTGGCGCCGCGCTCTGAATAGATCGTCCGCACACCGTCATCGCCGATGGCTGCGACGGTGATGACGCCGTGGTTTACGGCATGGCCGTTGTAGTTCGTGTTTGCCGGCGGCGCATTGGCAAAGAGCCCGCTGCCGCTGGCATTGCCGTAGTTCCCGGCGGCAAAAACAAAGATCGTGCCGAGCCCGCTGCGTCCGTCCGCGAGTTCGTCCTCCACCGCATTCTTCCAGGAATCGGGCGCGGGATTGATGCGCCCGGGTCCGTTCGTATCGGGCTGCCAACTGTTGTTGCGAATGGCAATGAGCGGCGAGCCGCGCATGGTGGCGTCGAGCAGGTTCGCCTCGTCGGCGTCCTGCAGGTAGTTGTAGGCCGCCAGCTCCGCCCCCGGCGCAACGCCGCTACCACCTTCAGCATTGCCCTGACGCGCGGCGATTGCGCCGCCCACCCAGGTTCCGTGGGCCACGCCGTTCACATCGCCGGAGGTTGGATCGGTGTCTTCTTCAAGGTAGTCCCAGCTTCCATCCCGAATCAACGCGCCCTGAATGTCGGGGTGTCCGGTTGCCACGCCGCCATCGAGGGTGGCCACCTGCACGCCCGCCCCGGTGTAGCCGCGCGCCCAGGCGTCCATGACGTTGAGATCCTCGCACGGCGTGCCGCCGTCCTGGCCGGTGTTAAGCAGGTGCCACTGGTTACCGAAGAGCGGATCGTCGTAGCTGGGCGCCCCCTGCGGAGTGGCCTCCACCTCCCACGAAGCGCTCAGCGGCTCGCCGCCTTTCATGGCGACCACGGCGTAGTAGCGCGGCACATCTTCGGCAAGCGCACCCTCGCAGTAGTCCGTGCCGCTTACCTCGACGGGCGCGCCGCGCGCTTCGCTCTTGCCGGAAAGCACATCGGGCGCGTCCGCGCCGTAGATGCGGTAGGCATCGGCCCCCTCGACCCCCTGCCAGTGCAGGCGCACGCGCGCGGGCCCCGCCGTGGCAATGAGCCCCAAGGGGTCGGCAAAGATGCGCCGCTCGTCATCGCAAGCAATGAGCGCAAACGCGATGAGGAGCGCAAGTAGAGCCGAACGCTTCATGCAGCTTCCCTTGCCCCCGTGGGGGGAAGTGTAGCGCATGAAGGCGATGAAGGCGTCGGATCCGTGTCTGGTAGAAGAAGCGGTGTGCTACCGCACAAACTCCTCCACCCGCTCGATGAACCGGCGCGCGTCGGCGCGGCCCATTTCGTAGGTGGCACGGATTTTCTCGGGGCTGGTGTAGTCCCATTTCTGGATCGGAGTTGGCTGCTCGGGGCCAAGGTACAGGCGCGTTTCGCTCTGGGGCAGGTGCTGCTCGGGAACGGGGCGGGTGAGCAGGACGAGCACCTTGCCGGCGCGCGCCTGCTCGGAGAGGGCGCGGACGGGGACGTTGTCGACGAAGCCGCCGTCGATGTAGGTCCGGCCGTCGATGCGCGGGACTCTCGTGACGGGCGGGGTCGCCGAAGAATAGAGGATGTGGTCGATCACTTCGTCCGCGCTCGCCGCTTCCTGGGCGGTGCGCACCTCGGCGCCAAGGCCCGGGTGGGGCTGCTCGGGGCCGTGGACGATGTGGGTCTTCTTTCGCTTGGAATAGGCGCGCATGGCGCCGAATGCCGTGCGGAGCGGCGGTTGCCCGCGATCGACGAAGGCCAGCAGGATGCGCACCAACGGGCCGTTCTTGAGCCGCTCGAAGCCGCCGTTCGAGAGGGCCTGGCGCAGCACGCCGCGATACATGTTCTCGTGGGGAAACGCGGGCTCTTCGCCGAAGACACGCGAGGGATAGAAGTTGCGCGGGTTCTTCGCCGTCGCTTCGAGGAAGGCGTCCATCGCTTCATCGACCTTGCCCGCAGCAGTGATCACGGCCATGGCCGAACCGGCCGAGACGCCCGCCCACTCACGCGGCGGGGGAAGCAGGTCCTGCAGCTCACGCAGCACGCCGATATTCCAGAAAGTGCGGCAGCCGCCGCCCGCCAGGACGATGGAGAATTGATTGCTCATGGCCTCGCTCCGCGGGCACGCGCGCCCGCACCGGCCAAGAGTTAACGCAACTTACCTAAAAAGAAAACGCCCCGGCCGCAGGGCCGGGGCGCTCTTTGGTGACGCTTGCGTCAGATTCAGGACTCGGCCACGGGGGTGTCGTCGAAGGCGCCCTCGGTGGCGATCGACTGGGTCGGGATGACTTCGAGATCGCTGAACAGGCCGATCTTGGCGTATTTCTCGCGGGTGCGCTCGGTAATCAGGCCCAGGTTCTTCAAATGCGGGATCGTCGCATGGGTGTAGAGCAGGCTCTTGGCCTCGTTCGAATCGGGCAGGTTGTAGAGCATGGCCGCCATGTTGTGGGCGTCCAGACCATACTTGGGCCCCAGCGCCGCGAACGGGCCGTAGTACTGGCCGGCGTTCAGGCACTCGAGAATGTAGTAGGCCCAGTCCTCGAGCTCCGCCTTCATCTCGGGCGAGGTGTCGGCGCTCTCCATGGTCTTCTTCATGCTGATGACGCCGAAGGCCGCATGGCGCGACTCGTCGAGCATGATGTACTTGATCATCTTGTCGAAGAGAGGAACGTCGGAGGCCTGCGCCTGCATCTGCATGATGCCCAGCGCCATGCCCTCGAACAGGGTCTGCATGCCCAGCGTCTTCTTCTGCCAGGTATCGGCCGAGAGGATCTGCTCAAGCAGGAACTTCACGTTCGGGTCGACGGGATAGATCTTGCCGATCTTGCGGGTGATGAACTTCGAGAAGGCCTCGATGTGGCGAACCTCGTCGTAGACCTGCGTGCCGGCAAAGAACTTCATGTCCATGTCCGGGCACACGGCGCAGAGCTGGCCGCAGATTTCGAGGGCGGCTTGCTCGCCGTGGAGAAGCTGCGAGCACACGTAGCCGAAATTGTCCCACGTGGCGCTGCGCACGTCGTCCTCGGCACCGCCGAGCATTTCCACGCACTGGGCGATCGGGGAGTATTCCTTGGCCTGACCCCACTGCTTCTTGCAGTCAATCTGTTCACTCCAGTCCAGATCTTCCTCGGCGTTCCACTGACGACGCTTGGCGATCTCATAGAGACGGCGCAGTTCTTCGACCTGGCCCACGTAATCCCAGGCCCAGTTCACTTCGAGCGGGGCGTCAAAGGTGAGCGCCTCACGCATCTTCTTGACCTCGGTGAGGTCACTCCACTCGATGGCTTCAAAGTTGCCGTAATTGACGCGATGTTCTTTCTGAAAATGCTCCATGACCTGGGACTCCTTATTCGCTCCTGCGAAGTCTTTGTTCTCTCTTCAATCGCTCCGGCGCGCTCACTCCAGCGCTGCCGGGCGTTCGTTCCTACTTTGCGAGCACGGCGCCCCGAAGAAAGGCCCTCAGCTCTTCCTTGCGACGCTCGACGCGTTCGGGCTCGAAAATACTGCCGCGAAATCCCACTACCCCGTTCTCACCCGAGGCAAAGTGGAAGAGCAGCGCACCGATGAGGGTCTGCACGAAGTGCCCGACCGACTGCTTGCGGAACTCCCCATTCTCAATGCCCTTCTCCAGGGTCCGGGAGGCGAACTGCAGAATCTGATACACGTAGGCCCCGTGGCGCTTGGCCAGTTCCTCGCGCGTGATGCCCGAGTCCTCGAAGTCGCGCTCGATAAGCGAGCGAAGCAGCAGCCGCGCG
>JAGRBM010000609.1 GCA_020434085.1 Chrysiogenia bacterium
AATTCCTCGACATTGAAGCCATACTGCGCGATCTGCGTCTTGGCGATCTCCAGGCTGAGCTTGTAGGCGCCGGTGTCTGCGAAGTCGGCGAACTGCTGATCGTAAGCGACAATGCCCGCGTCGTTGGTCTTGAGCGCCCGGCGCGCCAGCACTCTTCCTCGCGGATCGGTGAGGACAAGTTCCACGGGCATTTCCGCCGGCGGGGCGACGTAGGACTTGTCGCGCACGATGCCGACCAGGTGCGCCGTCTCGCCCGGACGGTAGACGCCGCGATCGCTATAGAGAGCCGCGGCATAGGCGGCCGCTCGCTCGTATGGCTCGCCTTGGACCTGCGAGCCTTCGAGATCAACTTCCAGCTCGCTGAATTTCAGAAAGGTGAAGTCGTCTCCCTTTGTGGCCACGATGGCGAACGGCGGGCTCTTGTCTTCTCCCGCCGGCCCGGCCTCCAGCACGCACCCGCCGTCGCCTCCGCTCGTGCATTCGGCGACGGCCCTGCCGCTTTTGGTGATCCACTTGATCCGCGCGTCCGGGGCAGGCGCTGCGGTGTGGGCGTCGATGGCCCAGACGTTGAGGTGCTTGCCCCATCCGTCGGGCGAGGGGGCGCTGCTTCGCTTGGCAATCAGATTGAGATTCGTCAGTGCAATCCGGGCGGTGTCGCGTTTGCCTTTCGCCGTGACGGTAAGTTCATAAACACCGCGCTCGGGACTTGGAATCAGCGCCTCCAGATCGATCCAGCTTGTCTTTTGCTCGTCGAGTTGGCCGGAGACGCGGAGCGTCTTCTGGAACACGAGATCGGAGGTTCGGTCGTCGGTCTGCTCACTCTCGCCGCTGAGCCAGTAGACGACATTCTGGGCGCCCACGTGACGAACGCTCAGCATGATCTCATCGACGTTCAGGTGGCGCAGGGGGAGATTGCCCCAGCTGTCGGCGGGCAGGTAGCGCCCCTTCGAACCGAACGCGACGCTGGGGCTGCGCTCGGGTACGGTAAACAGCGTCTCGTAGGTCTCACCCAGCACCCCGCCGTCTTCGGAGCGCGCGCCCGCGTCGATGCGCATGCGGTAGCTCCCGCGCGCGAAGTCTCCCAGCAGCCGGAATCCCCGCCGGGTGGCGGAGACGCTCACCTGCACCGGCGGATCGAAGTGAACCGCCGTCTCCACGTCTTCGGGCCGCAGAACGCATCGGTCTGAAATATAGATGTAGTCGTGGCGCATGCTGTCCCAGCGGTAGTAGTTCTTGCCGCCGGCCGCGCGGTCGTCGCAGACGACTTCGATGAAGTGACCCGATGCGCCTTCCTTGCGATTGGCTTCGAAGATCGTGAGCGCTTCGCCTAGTTTGACCAGAAGCCGCTCCTCGGTGGCGGGCGCTCTAACCGAGCGGTCGCCAGCCAACTGGACGCCATCCTGCATGACGAACTGCACCTGCGCCTCGGTTTTCGTGGTCGAGGGACGGAGCTTCACGCGCGCCACGTTCGGCCGGTCCGCGCCCTGGTAGCTGACATCGGTTACGCCCGCACCGTCGATGAGCCAGCGACTCGACTGCCGCAGGCTTCCCAGATCCACCGGCGCGGAAAAGACGAGATCGAGCTCCGCCTGAAGGGTGCGCTGGACCTTGTTCACCTTGTGGGGCGAGACGCGCACGAGGCGGAAGGCGGGCGTCTCGAACGCGAAGTTCCAGGTATCGGTACTGGGCGGTTCGAGCACGCCGTCCTTGGTTTCGAGTTTCTCCAAAGATGCAGTGAGCCTGGTGGCGGGCGGCAGCGGCTTTTCGGGCTCGAAGAGCAGGCTCGCGGGACCGGTTCGGCTCAGTCTGCCGCTGACCTCGGGCGAGAGGGAAAGAACGGTCTTGTCGGAGACTGCCTGGTTGACCTGCTCGGGCTCGAACACGATCTGGGAGAAGGAAATCTCGATCTGGCGGGGCACGACGCCCTCTTCGCCGATGAGCCGGAAGAACGGGCGCACCTCTGCCGCGGTGACGGCGGGCCTGGTCGAAACTTCCTTTGGGCCGCTGTCGGGAACCTGCGTGGGGGCGGACCTCGCCGCGACTTTCTTTTCGTCTTTCCTGATCTCTCCCTTGCAGCTCAACGCCCCGGTTGCCAGAAGACCGGCAAACACGGCGGCAAGCGCGCAGGTACGGACACGGATGGAAATCTGCATGGAACCCTCCCCCTGAAAAATCGTTGCAGGTGTGACCCGCGAATAGTACGGGAAGGGGCGGGGGAGGGCAATGACGGGCGCCAAGTGACCGATAATGCGTCGGTTGGCGCGTGGGAGACACGTGGCATCCGCCCCGGCGAAATAGGGGCGGGGCCCACTGGTTGCCACAAGGTTGCGCGTGGTGACGCACTGGTTGAATCCTCGTCGCCATGTGGTTCTCCGCGATGAATCATCAACTCACAAAGAGTTGCGCACAGCTTTCCTTCACAAGCGCGCGTGGCGAGTTTACGGCCGAGCACATCGCTCGAAAGGAAATTCGCCATGTCCGACCAGAATGAAATCCGCCCCGATGGGGAAAACCGTGTTTACACTCCTCGCCCCGAGCCTGTGGATGCAGAGCCACGCAGGGTCGAAGTCGAGCCGGCGAGGGCGGAACCGGTTCCCGCGACAGAGAAGCCTTCCCGCAAGAGCCTCCTCGCCGAGGAGGCGCAGACGCTCTCGGAAATCATCGCATCGCTGGGCGGCGCAACTGCGGGGCGCCTCAAGCTCTGCGTGCAGCGCAATACCCGCGGGATCGGCTGGAAATCCCTGCGGGCGATCCAGATCGAAGAGTGGATGATTGAGGGCGGCCTCGACGTGCCCGAAGTCGTGGGGGAGGCCTATGGCGACGGCTTCTACCGCTGGCAGCTCCGCTATGCCGGAAGATTCCTGCGCAAGGGAGACTGCCATTTGGAGGGCTATGAGCACGTCCGCGACGACGCAATCCCGCCGCCCGATAGCGAGGATATGCCGCAGGTCGATCTGGTGCAGCTCCTCGAACAGCTTCGCAAGGAAATGCGCGGCGAAATCAGGGCCGCGACCGTCGTGCCGCAGACGCTCTCGGGTCAGGGGGATCAGCTCAAGGCCGTGATGGAGCCGCTCATGCGCTTCCTCGAATCGAAATTCCCC
>JAGRBM010000610.1 GCA_020434085.1 Chrysiogenia bacterium
ATCTCGGTAACGAGCTCCTGCTCAAGCAGGCAGCGATCCTCCTCGCCCTCGAAGACCATGATGCACTTGCACTGCTTGGGCACCATCCCCAGCGCGCGATTGAGCAGTCCGGAAAATCCGAGAGCGCCGCCGACCAGGCCGCGCAGTGTGCGCTGAAAGCCCGAGCCGCGCAGCACTTCGTAGAAAGCGCCGAAGACGTCGCCATAGCCCTCGGCGACCTCGCCCGCCTTGGCTTCGCCGCCGCCGGAGCTTCCGGCCAGGTAGGTATCGACTTCATCGTAGAGACGCATCGCCGCCGGGCGGAGCCCCGCCTGAAGGAGTTCACGAAACGTATCCCAGCCCGAGACGAGATCCGTGAACAGGAAGCTCGAAAAGGCGCGATACGCCGGCGCGCGCTTTACCTTCATGGTCGCCGCGGTGATGACGCCAAGCGTCCCCTCGCTGCCCACGAAGAGCCCCTGCCAGTTGGGCCCCGTCGCGCGCGCGGGGACGACCATTTCTTTGGCGATGCGTCCGTCGGGAAGTGCAATTTCGAGCGCCTCGACCATGTCCTCGATCTTGCCGTGCAGGCTCGAGAGCTGCCCGGCCGAGCGCGCGGCGAGCCAGCCGCCCAGCGTGCTCGTGTAGATGGAGCTCGGGAAGTGTCCGAGCGTGTAGCCGCGCGCGTTCAGGTAGCGCTCGAGCTTCTCGCCGTTGATGCCCGACTCCGCATGAAGAAGCTGGGACTTCTCATCGAGACCCAGCACGCGGGTAAGCCGCTTGGTGTCGAGCGAAATGCCGCCGGCAATGGGAATCGCACCGCCGCACACACCCGAGCCCTCGGCATAGGGAGTGACGGGGAGTTTCTGCTCGCTTGCGTAGCGCAGCACTTTGGCGACTTCTTCGGGCGTTCCGGGGCGCACCACCACCGCGGGCAGCACTCCAAGGCGCGCGTCGCGAATGTCGATCTTGGTGGCCGGCCAGCAGTCGGTGGAGTTGGCAATGCGATCGCTCTCGAGCGTGCTGACCGCGCTCTGGCCGCAGAGCTTTGCGAGCGCAGCGAGCTGCCTGGGCGTGACATCAACCGGGTTCATGCGCCGCCTCCTGCGTGCTGGCCCGCAACGTAGCCGCTGACCAGTGCCACGCCGAGCCCGCCGGGCCCGGCCACCGCGTCGTAACCGCCGAGCACGCTGCCCGCGACATGGAGGTTCTCGTAGATCGCGGCGCCGTCCTCGCCCACCGGCCGCATCTTCGCGTCCACGCGAAGGCCCGCGCAGAACGCGGCGTGGGAGCGCAGGAAGCGCCGGTCGAAGATCTCCTCGTTGGTCACCGATACAAAGCGCTGGTCCTTCCAGAAGACCGGCAGCCCAAAAAGCGGCTCGCGCAGCGCGCCTTCCTTCTCGATGCCGCCACCAATGAACTTTCCACCGGCCAGCACGTAGCGCGGGGCCCGCAGGGCCTTTTCCTCGCCGGAGGCAAGGCGCACCTTCAGCGATCCGACGGTGCCCCGCGCGCATTCAACGCCGATCACGTCGCCGGCGAGCACTTCGACATCAAGCGCCTTGATCACGCGCTGCAATGCCAGATCGAAACGCACACCCGGCGCCGAGGGCGGCACGGCCAGGGTCTCGATCA
>JAGRBM010000611.1 GCA_020434085.1 Chrysiogenia bacterium
ATCCTGTTCCTGGGTTTCGAGATCGCGCGGAGGCAACGGCATTTCGACTACCGCACGTTCACCAAGGGGCTGCTCGGTCGCGGCTGGGTGGCGTTCGAGGTGCTCTATCTGCTGTCGGCCATCTTGACGATCGCCGTGGTCGGCTCAGCCTCGGGTGAGCTCTCGCACGAGATGTTCGGCTCGGCGCCGCTGCTGGGCACGCTGGTGGCAGTGGCGGTGGTGGCGTTCCTGGCCTTCTGGGGCAGCGGCTTGATTGAGCGCTTCTTCTCGCTTTGGTCGTTCCTGCTCTATGCCGTTTACTTGGCAATGATCGCGATGGTGGTCCCAGGCTTCGGCGGAGAGATTGCGCACAACGCGGCGATTTCTGCGCCGGACTCGCGCTGGCTGATGAGCGGCCTCGAGTACGCGGCCTACAACTTGGCGGCGTTGCCGGCGATGTTGTTCGTGGCGCGCCACCTGGAGAGCAAGCGCGACTCGATGATCGCCGGCTTCATGGCGGGCGTCATCGCGATGTTCCCCGGCGCGCTCATCTACACGGCGCTGCTGGCCTTCTATCCTGCGATTCTCGAACAGACGATTCCGGCGAACTTCGTATTGGGACAGCTCGACCGCCCGGCGTTCCAGTTGTTCTTCCAGATCGTCCTGTTCGGCACGTTCATCGAAACGGGTACGGGCATGATCCATGGTTACAACGAGCGCATCGCGGGCTTTCTGGCCGAGAGGGGCGAGACGCTGTCGCATTGGCGGCGGCTGGGGATCGCGGCGATCATCCTGGTGGTCTCGGTGTGGCTGGCGGACAGCTTTGGGCTGGTGGCGCTGATCGAGCGCGGCTACGGGATGATCACCTACGGGTATTGGTTGCTGTTCCTGGCGCCGATTTTGGCGGTCGGGTTTTGGAAGGTGATTCTGGGCAAGGGCGAGGCGAGGTAGGACGTTCAGCGAAAGCTCCACATTTCTGGGTTTTCCAGGTGTGGGACGGCGTTGAAGCTGAACAGGCGCAGCTCGCCGTCTTCGCCGAGGCGCAGCGACGTCATCGAGGAGTTGTAGGTCACGCCGGCCAGCCGCCAGATCTGTGTCTCGTCGAGACCGAGCGTCTTGCCGACCGAGATGCCCACTGGCGTGGCAGAGGTGAACACGGCGACTTTGCGCCCAGGGCCGCCGCGCTGTTGCAGGGCGTGGAGCGCTTGTTCGATGCGCGCGCGGAAGGAATCCCACGACTCGCCGTCGTAGGGGTGCGTCTTGGTCACCCAGGCGCGGACCACCTCAACATCGCAGTAGTTGTGCAGACGGTGAACGCCGGCGTGCTCGTTCTCCATGTCGCGCACCATCTCGGCCCACAGGCGTGCGAATTCGGGGTCGGTGCGCGAGAGGGGTTCGGCGACTTGCTGGTAGACCGCGCCGAGGTCGAACTCGTTCCACTGCTGGTCGACGGTGATGTCGGGGAACGCAACGCCGGCATCGCGGTAGGCGCCTTGGACCTGTGCGGCGGTGCGCTGCTGCCGCTCGAGGCCGCCGGCGACCACGGCGTCGAAGTGCAGGCCCTGAGCGGCGAGACGTTCGCCTAAGAGCCGCGCTTGGCGTTCGCCGAGCTCCGAGAGCGTGTCATAACGATGCCTGGGGCCTGCTTGCCCATGACGAAACAAGTAGATTGCGCTCACGCCGATTCCATCACCTGCCGCGCCGCCTCGGCCAACCCCGCCACGCGCTTGTCGAAGTCGCGGAAGCGTTCGTCCCGCGTCTGCCCGACGTGGAAGCGGTAGTAGATCTGCTGCAAGACCACGGCGAGCTTGAAGATGCCGAAGACCTCGTAGTAGGCGATGTTCGCCAGGTCGCGGCCGGTCTTCCGATGGTAGCGGGCGAGCAGGTCGGCTCGCGAGGGCCAGCCAGGCTCGGTGGTGAGCGGGCTGATGGCGTTGCGCCGCCATGCGCTGTCACCCGCCTGGGGCCAGTAGCAGAGCACAATGCCGAGGTCGACGAGGGGGTCTCCGACCGAGCTCATCTCCCAGTCGAGCACGGCGGTGACGCGCCCTGGGTCGGCTTCGTCGAGCATCACGTTGTCGAGCTTGTAGTCGTTGTGGACCAGCGTGGCGGGCGGCGAGACGGGCAGGTTCGTAGTGAGCCATGCGCTGAGGCGGTCCATAACAGGTAGCTCGGTGGTGCGCGAGCCTTCCCAGCGGCGGCTCCAGCCGCGCACTTGCCGCTCGAGGAAGCCTTCGGGGCGGCCGAGGGCGGCGAGATCGTGGCGCTCGATGTCGACGGCGTGGAGTTGGGCCAGCGTGTCGAGAAAGGCGTGGGCGATCTTTTCGGGGTTCGCCTGCCCGCGCCAATCGGCGGGGAACTCTCGGCGCAGAATGACGCCGCGCCGGCGCTCCATCAGATAGAACGTGGCGCCGGCAACCCCAGGGTCTTCGCACAGCAGATAAACCGCGGGCGCGGGAGGGAACAGCGGCGCGACGCGGTCGAGCACGCGGAACTCGCGCGCCATGTCGTGCGCCTTGGGCGGCACGGGGCCGAGCGGCGGACGGCGCAGGACGTATTCGCGCCCACCCGTGCGCAGCAGGTAGGTGAGGTTCGAGTGGCCGCCGGGGAATTGCTCGAGCTCGATTCCCTGCTCCGCCCCGTCGATCTTGCCTGAAAGGTAGCGTTGCAGGCGAGCGAGGTCGAGCTGTTCGCCGGGACGGATGGGAGCGGTGTCGCGCATCGCAGGCGGAGGCGAGGATAGCAGATGGGCTCGCGCCTACGGCGAATCGCTTTTGCGGCCGATCTGCTCCATGACGTGTCCGACGCCCGCCCGCACATCGTGTTTCTGTTGACCTCGCCGCTGGCGCCGCCGAGGATGCTCGCCGGTCAGTGCCGGTTTCTGATGGGCAAGGGCTTCCGGGTAACGGTGGTGACTGCTCCGGGGCCGGACCTCGAGGCGTTTGGGCGCGAGGAAGGCGTGGAGGTCGCGGCTGTCGAGATGGCGCGCGAGCCTTCGCTCAGGGCGGACCTGCGGTCGTTCGTCGGGCTCTACAAGTTGTTGCGCAGACTGCGGCCGGACGTGGTCGAGGCCGGGACGCCGAAGGCGGGCCTGCTGGGGATGGCGGCGGCGTGGCTGGCGCGCGTTCCGGTGCGCGTCTATACGCTGCATGGGTTGCGGCTCGAGACTGCTCGCGGACCATTGCGATTGGCGCTCGCGGCGGCGGAGCGGCTCTCGATGCGGCTGGCGCATCGCGTGCTGTGCGTAAGTCCAAGCCTACTGGAGCACGCCGAGGAGCTGCGGCTGCTGCCCTCCGGCAAAGGGACGGTCGCGGCCTCGGGCAGCGCGAACGGCGTCGACTCAAGCCGCTTCGATGCGGCGTTTCGGCGTCCGCCGGGCTCGCGCGTGATCGGGTTTGTGGGCCGGCTGACGCGCGACAAGGGCGTCGAAGAGCTTTACACGGCGTTCTGTCTCTTGCGCGAGACGTTTCCTGGACTCAAGCTCTTGCTGCTGGGCGACTTCGAGGCGGGCGATCCGGTGGGCCCGAAGGTCCGTCGAGCGATCGAGTGCGATACCGACGTGGCGCGCCCGGGGTTCGTCGACGATCCTGCACCGTTCTACGCCGATCTCGACATTCTGGCGCTGCCGTCCTACCGCGAAGGGCTGCCCGGTGTGGCGCTCGAAGCCGCTGCGGCGGGGCGTCCG
>JAGRBM010000612.1 GCA_020434085.1 Chrysiogenia bacterium
AACCTTGCCGATGCGCGGGAGCGTGCCGCTGCGACGTGCGGCCAGATCTGTCACGTTGGCCGCCAGCGTCCCGGCTACGAGGCCCGCAAGGCCGCGCCAGGAATCCTCACCGCCCACGAAGCCGTCCTCAAGGGTCACAACGGCGTCGTAGCCGGCCAGCAGTTCCATGACCGCAGCCGTCGGGAAGGGCTTTACCTGCCCGATGAAGTAGACGTCGGTCGGGGTGCTCAGCTTGTCGGCGGCCATGAGCGCGCGGTAGAGCACGGGGCCGGTCACCAGAATCGCAGCCTTGGCGCCGTCTTTCTTCTCGATGGCCGTGACGGCCTCCCACTTCCAGTCGGGACCAAACAGCGGTTTGGAGGGATCGGCCGGATCGGCGATCACGGGCACCACGTCGCGCGGGCCGACGTACATCGCGTAGTCGGAGAGCGAGAACATCTCGCGAATAATGTGCACGGCGTGGTTGGCATCGGCCGGAAGGAAGCAGCGCCTTAAACGCGGCAGCTCAAAGGCCAGGTCGATCCCGTGCAGCGCGTGAGCGGTGATGCCGTCCTTGCCGGGATTGAGGCCGTTGTGGGAGCTGATCACCTTGAGCGGCACGCCAGTGGTGAGCCCGCCGGCGTCGTAGCCGTAGAGGTCCTGCTGGTAGTCGGCGAATTCAAGGCCCTCGCGCCCCACCCCCTGGAGGAAGGCGGCAAAGGTCGCGGTGCAGGCAGTCGGAACCTTGCCCTTGTTGCCGCCGGCTGCGCGGGCCTGGAGCATCTCGTAGGCGGCGCCGCCCGCGGCGAGAATGCCCGCGCGCTCGCGAATGCCGGTCTGCACAAAGCGCTTGCCGATGTGCGAGGCCAGCGCGCCAAGCTGCGTGGAGCCCCCCAGGTCCATGTCGAAGGCCATCATCTGGTCGGAGTTCTTGGCGCCCAGTTCCTGCAGCGCGACGTTCACGCCCTTGCGCGGCGAGACCCAGTCACCACCGTGCTTGTCACCGTCGAGGCGCGCGCTCTTGGAGATATCGAAGGTCTTGGGCCAGGAAAACTCATAGCCCGTGGGCGTGTCCCACTTGGGACGCGCGTGGAACTTGTACTCGCTGCTCTTGCCCGAGGTTGCGGCCAATGCGGCCTTCTCCTCGGCGGTGGGCTCAAGCGCGGCGAGGATCGCCGCGGCGTCTTCGTTCTTGAGATTGCCGTCGTGGTAGTTCACCGGCTTGGCCAGCGGCTTGCCTTTGCTCTCGGCGTGGATGGTGGCGATGATGCCCTCTTCCCACTTCTTGATACCGCTGCCCATGAGCGAGCCCGGAACCCAGACTTCCTCGCCGGCGTCGATCTCCCAGGCTTTGGGATCGGCAAAAACTTCCGAAGCCTTTTTCTTCTCACCCACGGGATTGAGAAAGACCGGCCCCTTGCCGGCGGCGCAGAGCGTGGCGGCCTCGTGCAGGGCCTTGTAGAGCCCGGCAAAGTCATGGACCGAAGGCACGTCGATGACGGTGAGCCCGGCGGCGCGGGCCTTGCCCGCGGGATTTCCCTTGGGATCGACCGAGGCCGTGGTGCCCGAGAGCTGCATGGCATTGAGCGCCGGAATGAAGATCACGCTGGCGCTTCGATTTGCCGCGATCTCGAAGGCTTCGCTGGCCGAGCCTTCCTGCATGGAACCATCGCTCGTAAACAGGAAGACAATGCCCTTCTCGCGCCCGGCGGTGACCTGGTTGGCCAGCGCCATGCCGACGCCGCCGCCCTCGTCACCCAGGCGGCCGGTGTTCATCGTGCCGCCCGAGAGCGGCGTAACGTGGCCGCCGATGGGCTCGCTGGTGCGGAAGCCCTGTTCAAAGTCATTGGGATCGATGAGCCCGTGCTGGCTGAGCACGGCAAAGTAACCGGCTGCAACATGGCCCTGCGCGATGAAGAAATCATCGCCGCGGCTGCGGTCCATCACGCTCAGAACAAGTTCGAGCGGGTCGATGACTTCGAGGCCGCCGCCCAGGTGGTCCTCTCCCACGCGATCGACAGCGCGGACGGCCGACTGGCGAGCCAGCTTCGAGCGCGCCTGGAGGGCGAGCACCTGCTCGCCGGTGAGGGCGGCCTGATCGTGCAGGGAGATCCCACAATCGGGGATCTGGCGCACCAGAACCTCGCCGGTATTGCGCTGGGTGATGGGGTCGCTCTGGTTCACAAAGGCTCCAGTTGCCGGGTTTTTGAGAGGGTTTCCCCCCCAAGGAGGCTCGGGTCAGTTCTTACAGTACTTGGGCGCCCTAGCAAAGGCCGCAGCGGGCGGATTTTCGCCCACTGCAGGGTCGCATCGCGTGATGCCCGAAAACGAAAGGCGCCGACCGGAAAATCCGATCGGCGCCTCATGCGGTCTTAAATTGGAGCGGGAGACCGGGCTCGAACCGGCGACCCCAACCTTGGCAAGGTTGTGCTCTACCAACTGAGCTACTCCCGCCCCGGGAGGACGCTTTTGTAGTCCGAGCGGGCGCCGGTGTCAACGCCGAAAAAACCTTTGAGAAAAATTCAGGCGGACTTGGGAAGACGGGCCTGGACCACCTGGGCCCCGCCCCAGCTCACGGCCTCTTCGAGCGCCTCGCGGCCTGCCTTGATGAATTCCTCGGCGCTGACCTCCCCCGGGGCATCCGTGGAGACGATCCCGAAGGAAAGCGTCACGTGCGTGACCCCTTCCTGTTGAAGCTGCACCCTTGCGGCATACTCGGTGAGCCGCCGCGCCACGACCATCGCCCCCTCGGGCGGCGCCGTGGGCAGCAGAATCCCGAATGTCGTCGGCGCAAAGCGCGCCGGGGTATCGGACTCGGCGCGAATGGATTCCTCGACCTGCACCGCCACCT
>JAGRBM010000613.1 GCA_020434085.1 Chrysiogenia bacterium
GGGCGAGCCGCTGGGCACCGATTCAGGTGCCGCGCCGGTGAGCTGATCCCCGCTCTGGAGAATCCGCCTTGAGCGCCGACCACGAACATCATCACCACGGGCACCATCACGGCCCGGGAAATCCGGCTGCCGTGGACGATTCGGCGCGCCGCCGCCTTGCGATTGCGTTCTTTCTGACCGCGGGATTTCTCGCCGCCGAAGTGGTTGGCGGGTTCATGTCGGGCTCGCTGGCACTGCTCTCGGACGCGGCCCACATGCTCACCGACGCCGGCGCGCTGGGCATGGCCTGGCTTGCCGCTTCTTGGGCGACCAAGGAAGCCACCAAGCGGCACACCTACGGCATGTACCGCGCCGAAGTTCTCTCCGCGCTTCTCAATGGCATGCTGCTGCTTTTCATCGTGTGGGAGATCGTGCACGAGGCCATCGCCCGCATCGACAGCCCGCGCGAGGTAAAGGCCCCGCTGCTCATCGGTGTTGCAACCGTCGGCCTGCTTGTGAACCTTGCAAGCGCCTTCGTGCTCTCGCGCGGTGACCACAGCAACCTGAACATCCGCGCGGCGTTTCTTCACGTGCTGGGGGATGCGCTCGGTTCGGTCGCGGCAATCGCCAGCGGTGTCGGCATCCTGTACACAGGGAACAACCGGCTCGATCCCATTGCGAGCTGTGTGGTGGCGGGACTCGTCCTGATCGGCGCGGTGCGCCTGATTCGCGACGCGGTCGAAGTGCTGATGGAATCGGCCCCCGTCGATGCCGATGAGGTAGTCGCGGCGCTCAGCAAAGAGAACATCGTTGAGGCCGTCCATGACGTGCACATCTGGACGCTCACGCCGGGCCTTGTGGCGATGACCGCGCACCTGGTGGTCGCCGACGTGACGGGCAGCGATACCGACGCGCTGCTTGATCGCTGCAGCAAGATGCTGGAGGCCGACTTCGGCATTCAGCACGCCACGCTGCAGGTCGAGACCTCCGAGCGTTGCGACGTCGAGCAGGGCCACAACGGCTGCGCGCTCGAACAGCCCGCAAATTGAATCAATAAAAGTTACTCGCTGGCGCCCGGCAGGCTCGATGCGCTTGGGGTCTCGGGCTCGGTAATCGTGCTCTGGCCGATCAGATCGAGATCTGCCTGCACGAAGCCGCCCGAGAGGATGATCTTCACCCCGTCCTCGACGCTGATGTCGAGGAGGTGGGTTTCATCCACGGGGCTGAGGATCAGGAATCCCGAGGTGGGGTTGGGCGTCGTGGGAACGAAGATCGTGTAGACGTCGTTGACGACGCCTCGCTTCGTGGGGATCTGCCGGTCGATGCGGCCGGTCACGAAACCGATGGCGAACATGCCCTCGCGCGGATACTCGACGAGGGCGACCTTCTGGAAGGCGCCTCCCTTGCCGGTGAGCATGAAAGCCTGCAGGATCTGCTTGGTGCCGCCGTAGATGGACTTCACGAAGGGCAGGGAGAGCAGCAGGCGCTCGATCGGTGCGGTCATCTTCTGCCCTAGCTTCGAGGTCGCGAAGAATCCCGTTCCCAGCAGAATCAACACCAGTGCGAAAATTCCCATGCTGGGGATCGAGTGCTGGATCACGCCGGCATCACGAAGGACCTGGTTGAGATAGCGACCCAGGATTCCGTCGGCGAAACGGAACAGGGTCACGACAACCCAGATCGTCAGCACGAACGGGAAGATGAACACCAAACCGGTGGTGATTCGGCGGCGAAAGAAAATGCCCATGCGCGTCCCGAGCGGGAGCGGCGTCTCTTCCGCGCTGGTTGCGTGGTCGTGTTGTTCCTGCATGAATCCGAACTGTGCGCGCCGGGGCGCCGGTTACTGGTTGTTGGCCAGCTCCTCGTCAAGGATCTGCTTGAATGCCGAGTAGGGCTGCGCGCCCGAGAGCTTGCGGCCGTTGATTACGAAAGCCGGCGTGCCGGTGATGCCCAGGGAATTGGCCTCGGCCATGTCCCGCTCGATCTCGGCGGCGTGGCGGTTTTCCTGGTAGCACATGGCGAACTCTTTCGCGTTGGCACCGGCAACCTGCGCCATATCGCGCACCTTCTGGTCGATGTTGGCGCGGCTGATGCTGCGCTGGTTCTCGAACAGGTAGCTGTAGGCCTTCCAGAACTTGTCCTCACCCTGTTCCTTCACGCAAAGCGCGGCATTGGCGGCGGGCTTGGCCCAGTCGTGGAAGGAGAGCGGCAGGTGCTTGAAGTGGAACTCCACGCGGTCCTTGTACTCGGGGTAGATGCGCTCGGCGATGGTCGTGGCCGCGCGCGAGCAGTAGGGGCACTGGAAGTCCGAGAACTCGACGAGCACGACCTTCGATCCCTGCTTGCCGCGGCTGGCGGTCTTGTCGAGGCTGATCTTTGCCATGCGGGCGGCATTGGGATCGATACTGGTGTCCCAGAAATCGCCCATGGTGAGGAGCTTGCCGTCCTCGCTGACCTGGAATTCCTTGCTCTCTCCCTCATCCTGGCCGCCGATGGCCTTGAGCTTGAGGGTGTAGAAACCGGCGACGGGCGAGGTGACGACTTCGTCGAACTCATACATCGAGTAGGCCGAGACGTAGCGTCCGTCGTTGGAGAAGAAGATCATCTGGTCTTCGGACATGTTGCCCTTCGAGAGAATCATGCGCGCCTGCGCCAGACCCGGCAGCAGGGAGGGGCGGATGTCGTCGATGCGTACGTCCACACCCTCGGGCACGTCGAGCTCGGCGCGAATGGTGCGGATCATTTTGGTGGTATCAATCTTGGACAGATCGAGCGGCGCGGGTTCGGCCGCATCCTCTGCGTGGGCCGGGGCGATACCGAGGTGCCCCCAGATACCGGGTCCGTCCTTGGATGCTTCGACCTTCACGGCCTTCGGGGCGGCTGCTTCGGCGGCGGCGCCGCCCTTCGCGGGCGCCTTTTCAGCGGAGCCGGGCTCGCAGGCCTGGACGGAAAGAACAATGAGTGCTGCGCACAACCAGTATTTCATTTGAATCGATGCTCCTGAATATTTCGTGCCGCGCGATCCGAATCTAGAGGGCGAACTGGTTGAGGAAGCTCAAGTGCTTGTTCAGCCACGTCATGTTTCGCGTTGCCATGAGCACGCCGATGAAGATCAGCAGCGCGCCCGACGTAATCTCCACCACACGCATGTGGCGTTTGATCCGGTCCAGAGTGTGTACCGCATAGCGCATCCCGAATCCAACGATGAGGAAGGGGATGCCGAGCCCGGCGGAATAGCAGGCCAGCAGGATGATCCCGCGGCCCATGGTTTCCTGCACGGCGGCCATGGCGAGGATTCCCGCCAGGATCGGACCGATGCAGGGGGTCCAGCCAAACGCGAAGGCCAGCCCCACGACGAAGGCACCCAGCGGTCCGGGGGCGACTTTCTTCGTCTCGAAGCGCGTGTCGCGGTAGAGCTGGTTGATCTTGAACACCCCCAGCAGGTGCAGGCCGAAGACGATGATCACCACGCCCGAAATGCGGCTGATGAGCGCCTGGTGCTGGAGAAGGACCTGCCCCACGGTGGAGGCCGTCGCCCCGAGCGCAATAAAGACGACCGAGAAACCCAGCACGAAGAAGATGCTGGTCATTCCCACGCGCATGGAGATTTTCTTGTGCTCTTCGGCGCTGTCCTCGCCGGCGGCATCGCCCTTGAGTTCGGAGAGCGAGACGCCGGAAATATACGACAGGTACCCCGGCACGAGCGGCAACACGCACGGAGAGAGAAAGCTCACGATTCCTGCCAGAAAACTGGAGGCGATTGATACTTCGGAAAGACCCATAAACCTGTCGGGAGACCCGCGCGCCCGCGGGGAAAGCCGTCCTGGCGCGCACCCAAGGGAAGTTCGAACACCGGCCCTTATAGTAAGAAGGGGGATATCCAAAATCAACCGGCCCGGCAGCGCCCTTGCGGCGGGTTGCGGCGATTGGGTATGAATTCCCCCGTCATGAGCTACGACGATCTACCCAGTCGGAACAAGGCTTACGCCCTCTACAACACGCCGGAGGGGAGGCGCTTGCTGCGCTCAAAGCGGCTCATCGCCTCTGTGGAGCAGGAACTGCTCGAATACGGGCTGACCCATGGATTTCGCGTGGAGCGTGACGAATCGCGCGGCGGCTACAATGTGACGGTCAACCTCGAAGCGCAGGCCATGCGCTACCGCCGCACGACGTTCTTAAATGAAGAAGAATTCACGTATCTGAGAAGCAACCCGGCGCTCTCGGACCTGCTGGCCGCCGGTTGCTGGCGCATGTGAGGTGATCCGATGGAAGTCATTCAAATCCCGGTGTGGAGCGACAACTACGCCTACTTGATCTGCGAGGGCGGCAAAGCCGCGGTGGTCGACTCCCCTGAGGCTGGCCCGGTTGAGAAGGCGCTCGAAGCCAAACACCTGCAGCTCGCCGCCATCTGGAACACGCATCACCATGCCGACCACGTGGGCTCAAACAAGAACCTGATCGCCGCACATCCCGGGCTGGCGGTGACCGGTTCGTCCCAGGATGCCGGTCGCATTCCCGGCATCACCCGCGAACTCAACGAGGGCGACCACGTGCAGCTCGACGGACTCGATGCCGAAGTCTTCTTCGTGCCCGGCCATACGAGCGGGCACATCGCCTACTACCTCAAGGACGAGGGCGCGCTCTTCTGCGGTGACACACTCTTTGCCGGCGGGTGCGGGCGCCTGTTCGAAGGAACGCCCGCGCAGATGGTGGACTCGCTCTCGAAGCTGCGCGTGCTTCCCGACGACACGCGCGTCTACTGCGCGCACGAGTACACGCTCTCGAACCTGAAGTTCGCCGTTACGGTCGAGCCCGGCAATGCGGCGCTCAAGGAACGCTTGGAACAAGTGCAGGCCATGCGCGAGCAGGGCGAATCGACTGTTCCCTCCACCATCGGCGAAGAGAAGGCTACCAATCCCTTCATGCGCTGGGACGCGCCCGAGATCATCGAGACAGCGCGCTCCAGGGGCGGCGCTGCCTCCGACAATCCGGCCGAAGTCTTCGGTGCCATCCGGCGGATGAAGGATTCGTTCTAGGCCGGCCATTGGCTCCGACCCTTCGGGGGTGCGACAAATCACCGCATTGTAAAGACCGGCGCAGGCTCTAGTCTGGCGTGCCGGAGCGACAACCAGCGCGAACTGGAGAGCTCCTGCATGTCTGTACCAGAATCTACATCGGTTTTTCAGCGAATTTCCCGCTTTCTCGTTTTTGCTGTTCTTGCCGCCACGGCCACTGCCGGCGGCTGCGACAGCGACAACTATCCCCTGCTCAGTCAGATGCTGATTTCCGAGAACGGCTACTACATGGCCGAACTCGCAACCGATCCCCTGCAGCCGGTGGTCAAGGGGCCGCAAAGTGCGAGCCTCTACCTGATGGATAGCGCGCAGGAACCGATTACCGGTGCCACGATCGATGTCGAGCCCTGGATGCCGAGCATGAGTCACGGGTCCACTGAGACTCCCGTCGTGAGCGAGGATGGCGACGGCATGTACACCATCACCAACATCGTCTTCACCATGCACGGCCCGTGGGAGCTGCGCATCGATGTATCCGCGGATGGCGCCGATGACCGCATCGTTGCGACCTATGAGATCGCGCCGGCACGCAGCAGTGACA
>JAGRBM010000614.1 GCA_020434085.1 Chrysiogenia bacterium
CAGCGGTTTTTTTTAGGTGCACCATGAGCACCGAGAGCGCGGCGGGCGTGACGCCCGGCAGGCGCGAGGCCTGGCCCAGCGAGCGCGGCCTGGCGCCGTTGAGGCGCTCGCGCACTTCGTGGGTGAGCCCGGCGACGGCGGCGTAGTCGAGATATTCGGGAAGGCGCAGCGCTTCGCTCTTTCGAAGGCGCGCGATCTGTTCGCGCTCGGTTTCGAGATAGCCGTGGTAGCGCGCCTGCACTTCGAGCTGTTCTGTCGCGGCGCGCCGTGAGTTCTCACTCAATCCCTCCACCGGCGCGCGAAGGCCCGGCTGCTCATCGAGCGGCGCGATTTTCTCGTAGCCCAGCTCCGGCCTTGTCATCAGCTCCCAGAGCGTCACCGGCTTCTTGGGCGCGGCGGTGCCGAGCGCCTCGACGCGCGCCTGGTTCTCGGGAGTCGGGAAGATGCGCGCTGCTTCCAGGCGCGCGCGCTCTTTCTCGATGGCCTCGCGCCTGACGCAAAACGCCGCCCACTCGGCGTCACCAACCAGAGCGAGTTTGCGCCCGTGCTCGCGCAGGCGCAGGTCGGCGTTGTCCTCGCGCAGGTGGAGGCGCCACTCGGCGCGGCTGGTGAACATGCGGTAGGGCTCTGAGACGCCCTTGGTTACGAGGTCGTCGATCATCACGCCGATGTAGGCCTCGTCGCGGCGCAGGGTGAACTCGCCCGCATCTTTGACAAAGAGCGCGGCGTTGACGCCGGCGACCATCCCCTGCCCGGCCGCTTCCTCGTAGCCCGAGGTGCCGTTGATCTGCCCGGCCAGGAAGAGCCCGGGAACACGGCGGGTCTCCAGCGTGTTTTTCAGCTCGGTCGGCGGCACGGCGTCGTACTCGACGGCGTAGCCGACTTTCAGCATCTCAACCTTTTCGAGACCGGGAATGGTGCGAAGGAATGCGAGCTGCACGTCGGCGGGCAGCGAGGTGGAGAGCCCGTTGGGATAGACCTCGTCGGTGCCCAGGCCGTCGGGCTCCAGAAAAATCTGGTGGCGATCCTTGTCGCGGAAGCGGAAGACCTTGTCCTCGATGCTCGGGCAATAGCGCGGCCCCGTGCCCGAGATCTGGCCGTTGAAGAGCGGCGAGCGATCAAACGCGCTCGCAATGATTTCGTGGGTGCGTTCGTTCGTATAGGTGATCCAGCAGGGAATCTGCTGCTGGCGGATGCGCTCGGTCGATAGAGAGAACGGCACCGGGTTCTCATCGCCGTCCTGCCGCTCGGTCTTTGCGTAATCGATGGTGCGCGTGTCCAGCCGCGCGGGCGTTCCCGTCTTGAGCCGCAGCAGCGGAAAGCCCAGCTCACTCAAACTTCCCGAGAGCGAGTTGGCCGCCACGTCCCCCACGCGCCCGCCGGGGGTCCGGCTCTGCCCGGTGTGCATGAGCCCGCGCAGGAAGGTCCCGGTTGTAATGACCGCCGCGCGGCAGGAGAGCGTGCTGCCGTCTTCGAGCGCAACGCCGCTCACGCGTCCTTTGTCTGTGAGGATCCGCGCGGCCAGCCCCTCGACGATGGTGAGGTTTTCCTGTCCCGAAACGCGCCGCACCATGGACTCGCGGTAGAGCCGCCGGCAGCACTGCGCCCGCGAGCTCCACACGGCCGGGCCCTTGCTGAGGTTCAGGCGCCGGAACTGGATGCCCGCCTCATCGGCGGCGCGCCCCATCTCGCCGCCCAGCGCATCGACCTCCCGCACGAGCTGGCCCTTGCCCTGCCCCCCGATCGCCGGGTTGCAGCTCATGAGGCCGATCGCCTCACGCCGCGCGGTCACCAGCGCAACCTGCCGCCCCATGCGCGCGCAGGCGAGCGCCGCCTCGATCCCGGCGTGCCCGCCGCCCACGACGACGATTTCGAATTGTGCGCTGCGCGCGTCCATACGGAGGCCGAGGTTGGCTGGTTCTGGGGAGAATTGGCAAGTTGGCTGACTCTGAGTTCCCTGCCACCAGGCCGCTCAGCCAAGCCCGGGACAGGCCGCCCGGGCTGGCGAGGCTTGGTCAGCTCGCGCCGACGACGATCCGCCTTACTTTTCCTGGTCGGCGGCCTTGTCCGTGCGACGCGTTGAGAGCGCCAGGACGAATCCGCAGCCGAACCCAAACAGCGCGGTGAAAAGCAGCAGGATAATGAGAGAGAGATTGCTCTCCCACATGAGAAAACGAACGGAGACCGCCTGGCTGTTCTGCGCAATCACGGCAATGAACAGTCCGAACACGATCAGCGGCGCGATCATCTTGAATTTCATGGGTCAGACCTCCCTCGCGAGCAGCGGCCCCTCCATGATTGATCTGCCCGATAGGATTAGCAAGGGGGATGCCCGCCCTGGGGGAGCGCCCCGGCACGGGCGTTGCAGGGTTAGGGAGAGGATCACGGGTGGTCCGGTCCGGGCGGGGTCAAGGGGGCTAACGCTAGGGGGCCGGGAACGGGTAGAGCGGGTTGGGCGTCAGTTTGACCAATCTTTCATAGGTATAGTCAGTCACTGAATAGACCACGTACCGAC
>JAGRBM010000615.1 GCA_020434085.1 Chrysiogenia bacterium
CTGCCCGGATTTCCCGAGCGCGGCGGCCGCGGTTTCTATCACGTGCTTCAGGCACCGATTCGAATCTCACAGGGCAGGTCAACGGATGGAACGGATGCGCAACAAAATTCTCTCTCTCTCGATCGTCTCGCTCGCACTTCTGAGCTGGACGCCTCCGGCCCGCGCCTTCAAGAGCGCGATGCCGCGGAACACCGCGCCCTTTCCGGTCATCCTTAAGGGAACCCAGGTCGCTGAGCTTCTGGGAAGCAGCCCTGCCGGGCTCTCGGCCTTTACCTGTCAGGGGGGCGGCGTCACCCCGCTGATCGTCCAGGTCGACGAGGTCAACCCCGACGGCCGCATCCTTCCCGGAGCCGGGACCGGCTCGGGCACGCTCGCGCCCGACAGCGAGCCCGGAAAGATCGACGCCAACGACGAGATCGTGCTCATGCTCCAGGACCTCGGAGAGGAATGCCCGGCCGAGCGGCTGGCGCGCGTGCAGGGCAAACTCGTGCGCGTCACCGCGCGGGCGCCCTACCTCTCGGATCCCGGCGTGTTCTATCTGCTCTCGGGCGAGCGGGCGCTGCGCCCGAGCCGCGAGTACGTGCGCTTCGACCCGGCTGCCGATCTCGTCAGTTCGAGCGTCATCTCCCTGGGCTACCTGCCCGGCAACGCCTCCATGCTCGATCGCTGGATCGCCCACGAATGGAAGGGGAAGGAAAACGTCGACCTGCTCGACCGGCAAAAAGCCCGCTTTCGCGTAAAAACCCTTGGCAGCCTGCTCACCCTCAACATCACCGAGGACGATTTCGACACCACCCTGGAGGGCGTGCGCGCGGGGCCGGTGCGCGTCGTGCGCGAGGTCAACGTGAAGGTTTCCCCGGTTCCGGGCCTGACCATCTCGGCCGACCTCACCTACTACCATTACGAGCGGCTCTGGCTGGGCGACGTGAAGTTCAGGATGCCCAAGGCCGCAGCCGCCTTTACCTCCAGCATGGACATGATCGCCGTGCTCGACTTCGCCCACAACGACGGGGCGAGGGTGTCGACCAAGAAGCAGCCCAGGGGAATCCTCGTCGACGGCAAAATGGCGGCCGAGGAAGCCTCCCTCGATCTGGGCGAGGAGCCCTGGTACCTCTCCACCGGCGGCTTCACCCTGGTGGGCTACGTCGATGCCGTCGGCGATCAGTTCCCCGTCACGCCGCGGGCGCGCTTCATCGATGATCTCAGCCGGGCCATGCCGCCCGAGGAATTCCGCGGGGCCATGGCCGAGGCCGGCTACGAATTCATCGGCATGGAAAAACTCGAGGCCAAGACCTACCGCTTCATCATCGTGGCCGCGCTGCTCCCGGGCTTTCCCGAGCGGGGCGGCAGCGGTTTCTACAGCGTCCAGCGCTCGCCCGTGAGCCTCGAAGTCAGCTCTGTCGGCGGCGATTCCTGATGCCCCGCAACCACGAAAAGTGCGAAGACCGTTTCGCAGTTGCGCGCAGCTTGCGCAAGTGACTCGCGTAGGGGCATTCGCGGCCCGCGCGCGGGCCTTTTCTGCCGGCTTCTCATGCCTGTAACCGGCTGAAATACCTGAAGTTTCTCCGCTCACGCATTTACCGCTTTGTCGCTGCGCGCGGCACGATTCCTGCTCTGTTTTGGCCCCAGTATCCGCCCCTGTTGCGGGTGCCTGAGGGCCGCCGGCCAACATCGAAGCGCCGGCCTGGGAAGCAAGAGGAAGTTCATGTTCAAAAAGTTGCTCATCGCCAACCGCGGAGAGATCTCGCTGCGTGTCCAGCGCGCCTGCCGCAAGATGGGAATCAAGACCGTCGCCGTCTACTCCGAGGCCGACCGCAAGGCCCGCCACGTCACCGAGGCCGACGAGCGCGTATGCATCGGGCCCAAGTCCTCCAAGGACAGCTACCTCAATCAGGTCGCCGTCCTCTCGGCCGCGCGCATCACCGGCGCCGACGCCATTCATCCGGGCTACGGCTTCCTCTCGGAAAACGCCACCTTCGCCGCGCTCTGCCGCGACTTCGACATCACCTTCGTGGGACCCACGCCCGAGGCCATCGAGCTGCTCGGCGACAAGATGGCCTCGCTCAACCTGGCGCGAAAGCTCGGCGTCCCCACCCTCTCGCCCTTTTCCGACCCGGCCGACTCGCTGGCCGAGGCAAAGATCCAGGCCGGCAAGATCGGCTACCCCGTGCTCATCAAGGCCGCCTCCGGCGGCGGCGGGCGCGGCATGAAGGTTTGCCGCAGCGATGCCGAGCTGGAGAAGAACTACGAGATCACCCGCACCGAGGCCCGCAACGCCTTCGGTGACGACACCGTCTTCATCGAGAAGTACCTGGAGCAGCCGCGCCACATCGAGTTCCAGATCATCGCCGACAAGACCGGCAACACCATCTGGCTTCCCGAGCGCGAGTGCTCGCTGCAGCGGCGCCACCAGAAGGTTCTCGAAGAGAGCCCCAGCGCCGCCGTCTGTCCCGAGCTGCGCGAGCGAATGGGCGCCGACGCCGTGCGCATCGCCAAAGCCGGCGGTTATCACACCGTCGGCACGGTCGAGTTCCTGCTGGGCCCCGACGGGCGCTACTACTTCATCGAAATGAACCCGCGCATCCAGGTCGAGCACCCGGTCACCGAGATGGTCAGCGGCCTGGATCTCATCAAGCTCCAGATCCGCCTGGCCGCCGGGCACCCGCTGCACTTCAAGCAGCGCAACGTCCGCATGCTCGGCCACGCCGTCGAGTTCCGCATCAACGCTGAGGACGCCGAGCACTTCCGCCCGAGCCCCGGCACTGTCAGCCGCGCCGATTTCCACGGCGGCGAGGGCGTGAGAGTCGACTCCTATCTCTTCGACGGCTGCGACGTGCCGCCCTACTACGACTCGCTCGTCGCCAAGGTCATCGTCAAGGACAAGACCCGCGCCGGCGCCCTGCGCAAGGCCGTCCCCGTCCTTCGCAAGACCCGGATCGACGGCATCCACACGAACATCCCCATGCATCTGAAGATCATCGCCCACGGCAACTTCCGCACGGGCAAGATCCACACCGGCACGCTGGAGCGCGTCCTCGCCCACGAAGCGGGCTTTGGCGCCAAGGTCCCCTACATCAAGGTGCCCAACGTCGCCTGACCCGGCGTTGCCGGTTCCACTGGTCCGATTCCCGCGCCGTCCCTCGCAAGAGGGGCGGCGTTTTTCTTGGGAGTGATCCTCACTACTCCCTCTCCCCCGCCGGCGGGGGAGGTGCCCGAAGGGCGGAGGGGGTTGCTGCGAGTCGGCACAAAACGACCCCTCCCTGTCCCTCCAAGCCTGCCCTGAGCTTCGCCGAAGGGCCACGGGGAGGGAACCGGTCTCACGAACCTCACCACCTGATTCGCCCCCATCCCCGCTCACCCGGAATTGATCGAGCGGATCTTCGCCCGGCCCCGCGCCTCCGCCGCAGGGGCCGCCGCCGGGGTCCTTGTCATGCGGCCCCTTCTTCGGCGGATCGAGCCGGAACTGGCGCAGCAGGGTCTGGGCCGCCTGAATCTGCGCGCGGGCGTCCTCGCTCCGGATCAGGCAGAGCATCACCTGGGTGAGCGCGCGCAGGGCGAACCTTCGCGCGGGGTCGCGCACCTCTTTCTCGCCGCTGAGCGCGGCGTGGAAGCGCTCGCGAATCTCGCCCCAGGTCCCCTCTCCCGCTGCGATCTCCTGCCAGCGCGCGAGGTGGGAGAGTGCACGCTCATGCTCGGCCGGTTTGCAGGGCTCGGCCTTGCTTCCGCCAATCGGAATCGCGAAGTGGTGGGTGCCATCGTCGCCGAAGATGTCGATGATGCGCCGCAGGTGCTCGGGGCGCTCGTCGAAGAGCCGCAACCCGCGGGCCTCGTGGCGCAAAAAGAGCGCCGAGGCCGAGAGCGCCTCGCGCGTGGGTTCGCATTCCTCGAAGAGCTCCATCGCCGCCGAAAGTGCCAGCGCCTGCACCGCCGCGCTCTGCGGATCGCGAAGCCGCCTGCCGCGCCGCTCGGCC
>JAGRBM010000616.1 GCA_020434085.1 Chrysiogenia bacterium
CTGACCGCTCTGAATGTTTTCCAGGAAGGAGGCGATCCCCAGGAAGAACAGCCCCAGGGTCGCGGCCTTCGTCGGGGAGTGGGTGCGCGTGAAGAAATCCGGCAGGCGAACAAGGCCCACCGCGCTGGAGAAGAAAAACAGCGCACCGATCAGCGCGCTGATGGCGCTGACAAGGCTCATCCACCCCTCGGGCCGGGTGATCTCATGTTCAATCATCGAGCTCGCCCTCCCCCAGGAAGTAGCCGAGGAACACCGGCCCGATGAACGAAAAGTGTGCCAGCACGATGGCCGTGTCCAGGTAGAGCCAGGAATCGTGGGCGCTCGTCTGCAGCAGCAGGTAGCCCACCACCGCCAGGCCGATCGTGTCGATGGCCGAGATGCGGTCGAAGATGCTCGGCCCCCGCACCGCGCGAATCAGCATGAGCGCGGCCGAGACGAAGATGATGATTTCGCTCGCAAGAAAGATCGCGTCGATCATATCTGCTCGATCCTCCTCAGCGGTTTTTCCAGCACGTCGCGAATGCGGTCGACGGTCTCCTGCTCGTCATCGGCGCTGATCACATGGATGATGAGCACCCGGTCGCTGTACTGCGCGCTGCAGGTAATCGTTCCGGGCGTCATGGAGATCATCATTCCCAGGATCGCGCGCAACCGGGGGCTTTCGAGCTCCGAGGGATAGCGGATCCACATGGGGCTGACATCGATCTTCGGGGCGAAGATGATCTTGAGCTGCTGGATGTTGGCGTAGATGATTTCGAAGATGAACCAGAAGCTCACCACGGCGGCGGCCTGGATGTAACGAAGCGTCTTGCCGAAGCCCGTTCCCTCGCCACGCACAAAGCCGACGCACCCAAGCAGAACCAGACCAAGGAAAGCACCGAAGAGAAAGTTCCCCAGATCGACGCTGCGCTGCAGCCCCAGCCAGGCGGCCGCGGTGATGAGCACATAGAGCACGTTGAGCATCAGTGGGCGGCCTCCTTCTTCATCGCTTCGGGAACCGGCACGGGATAACCCTGCACCGAAAGGACGCGCGCGGCATAGGCCTTCGTGTCGAGAAGCTGGCGGGCCGCGTCCTCTGCAAAACCGTAGACCTTGCCCGCGTTGATCGCCAGAAGCAGCGAGGCCGCCACCAGCACGCCCATGGGCCACATGCGGGCCACCGAGTAATCGGGCGCGGCGGCGGGCTCGCCCTCGGCCTTCTTTTCCTGGAAGGACAGACGCCAGATCTTGAGCATGCTGGCCAGCGTGTAAAACGAGGCGACCACCAGCACGCCCAGCGAGAACCAGTCCGAGGAAGTGTAGGTCGCCTTGAACAGGCCGATTTTCGCAAAGAATCCCGAGAAGGGCGGCAACCCGGCGAGCGAGAAGGCCGCGGTCACAAAAACGAACTTGAGCGCCCAACCCTTCGAGCGCAGGAAGTCCATCTCGCGCAGATCGCGTGTGCCGTTGCGGCGCTCGAGTTCGTCGCCGACAAAGTAGAGCGTCGCCTTCACCAGGATGTGGTGCGAGAGATAGAAGATTGCCCCGGCCAGCCCCGTCACCGTGAGCAGGCCGAGTCCCAGGATCATGTATCCCACCTGCGAGACGATGTGGAAGCCCAG
>JAGRBM010000617.1 GCA_020434085.1 Chrysiogenia bacterium
GCTCCCGTCCGGAGGGCCTCGCCTGGGCAATCGCCGCGCTCAGCCCCGGCCGCCAGCCCGACTACGGTTCGCGACTTGGTGAACTCGCCATGCCCGTGCACCTCATCACCGGCGAGCGCGACGAGAAGTTTTCCGCGATCGCCGGGCAGATGCGCGCGCGCATCCCCGATGCAACCCATCACGTGATTTCGAGCGCGGGACACAGCGCCCACTTCGAAAAACCAGACCAATATGCCGCGACCCTGGAGGAGATTCTCCGGGAAGAGCGGCAACCAGGAGTGATTGCATGTTGAATCCAGTAGAAAAGACCCAATACCAGGCGCCCAAGTGGCAGAAGGCCGCAGATTTCGAGGACATCCTCTATCACAAGGCCGAGGGCATCGCGCGCCTGTCCTTCAACCGGCCCGAAGTGCACAACGCCTTTCGGCCCCAGACCACCGACGAAATGATCCGCGCCTTTCACGACGCATGGGAAGACCCAGAAGTCGGCGTCATCGTCATCACCGGCGAGGGCGGCAAGGCCTTCTGCAGCGGCGGTGACCAGCGCGTGCGCGGCGAGGCCGGCTATGTGGGAAGCGACGGCGTGCCGCGCCTCAACGTGCTTACCCTTCAGCGCATGATCCGCACCTGCCCCAAGCCGGTCATCGCATCGGTCGCGGGCTGGGCCATCGGCGGCGGCCACGTGCTGCACGTGGTGTGCGACCTGACCATCGCCGCCGAGAACGCACGCTTCGGTCAGACCGGCCCAAAGGTGGGCAGCTTCGACGGCGGCTTTGGCGCTTCCTACCTGGCCAGCCACATCGGTCAGAAGAAGGCGCGCGAGATCTGGTACCTGTGCCGCCAGTACGACGCGCAGCAGGCACTCGACATGGGCATGGTGAACACGGTGGTGCCACTCGAAAAGCTCGAGGAAGAGACCGTCACCTGGGCGCGCGAAATCCTGCAGAACTCTCCCATTGCGATCCGCTGCATCAAGGCCGGACTCAACGCTGAACTCGACGGGCAGGCGGGCGTTCAGGAACTGGCCGGCAATGCGACGATGCTCTTCTACATGACCGAGGAGGGGCAGGAAGGAAAACGTGCCTTCCTCGAAAAGCGCAAGCCCGATTTCAGCAAGTTTCCCCGGGTACCCTGACCATGAATCACTCCGATACCCTTTCTTCCCCGGGGGGCCTCGTCCCGGAGCCGGCTTTGCCGGCTCCGGGGTCCTTTTTCGCGTGGATCGCCGCGGCCAGGCTCAAGACGCTGCCCGCCGGCGCCGCGCCGGTGATGGTGGGCACGGCGGTTGCCGCGGCGGAGGGCCATTTCTCGGCCCTGCCGGCGCTGGCAGCACTGCTGGGAGCGCTCTGGATTCAGGTCGGAACCAACTTCGCCAACGATCTCTTTGACTATCTCAAGGGCGCCGACACCGAAGAGCGCGCCGGGCCGGTGCGTGTTACGCAGGCGGGGCTTCTGAGCCAGCGCCAGGTGACGGCGGGGGTGATCGTGAGCTTTGCAATCGCCTCGCTGTGCGGCGTGTATCTGATCTCCGTTGCGGGCTGGCCCATCGTTGCGATCGGCATCGCATCGATCCTCTCGGGCATCGCCTATACGGGCGGA
>JAGRBM010000618.1 GCA_020434085.1 Chrysiogenia bacterium
GATGCGCCATGAGTCCCACGTTCACAGAAGTCCTGCGTGCCCACGTCGGCTATCAGTTCCACAACACCCTCGATCACCTGCTTGTCGGCCTCATGCTCTGCGCCCTGCTGATGAGCCTGGGGTTGCCCTGGCTGCGCGCCGTGGCCGCGGTGGCCCTGTTCGCGCTGGCCCGCGAGTTCCTCTGGCAGTACCCGCTGCGCGACGCGTTTGCACTCAAGTTCTACGACCGCATTCTGGATAGCGCCGAGTTTGCCCTGGGCGCCGCCTCCGCCGCCTGGCTGAGCGGCGGCACCCTGCTGGCCCGGATCGAGGGGGTGCTCATCCACGTCTTCAATCTTGTAGTGCGGGCGGCGCTCTTCGCTCTCGCCCAGATCCGCCACGTGCCGGGCCTGCTGGGGTCCCCGGCGTCCCCAGTGGCGCGCTGAAAAATCGAGAATCGTGCACGTGCTCGTGCAGGTGCACGTGCACGATGAGATGCTGGCGCGGCCGCAGATCCTTGATTGCAGCGCCGACCTTTCACGCGACTCGGATTCCTGCACGCCCCCCCCCTTTGCCCTCCCGGCGGTGCCGTGGTAGGTTCCGCGCGCCTGAATATTGACTGCTCAGTCAACGGGCCAATCCAATCACACAGAGAAAAAGGGGAACCCACCCATGGGCAAGCTTGATGGAAAAGTCGCACTGGTAACCGGCGCGGGCGGCGGCATTGGCCGCGCGCACGCGATGCTGCTGGCAAAGGAAGGCGCCTCGGTCGTCGTGAACGACCTGGGCGGCTCGCGAGACGGCAAGGGCGGCTCGGACGCCATGGCCAGCCAGGTGGCCGAGGAGATCAAGGCGGCCGGCGGCAAGGCGGTTCCCAACTTTGATTCGGTCGCAGAGGACGCAGGCGCCAGGAACATGGTCCAGCAGGCCATCGACGAGTTCGGCAAGCTCGACATCCTCATCGCCAACGCGGGCATCCTGCGCGACAAGACCTTCAAGAACATGGACGAGGAAATGTGGGACATCGTGGTGAAGGTCCACCTCAAGGGCACCTACTTCACCACGCGCCACGCCTACGACCACATGGCCGCGCGCGGCGAGGGCGGACGCATCATCATGACGAGTTCCACCTCCGGCCTGTTCGGCAATTTTGGCCAGACCAACTACGGCGCGGCCAAGGCCGGTATCGCGGGCTTTATGCGCTGCCTGTGGCCCGAGGCCGAGCGCAAGGGCGTCACCGTCAACGTGCTCGCCCCCGCGGCGCTCACCCGCCTCACCGAAGACCTCCAGGGATTCAGTGACGAAGACGGCTTCGGCAAGAAACTGGCCCCCGAGATGATCAGCCCGGCCATCGTCTGGCTCTGCACCGACGCCGCGGCGAACATCACCGGCCGCCAGTTCCTGGTGTTCGGCAACACGGTCAAACTCATCGAACCCGCCACCGTCGACATTGCTGAGAAGAGCAACGACGAAGCCCCCTGGGACCTCGACGAAATCGGCGCCAAGATCCAGGAAGTCGTCGGCAAGCGCAAGCAGCCGACCTGGAACTAAAAGCGCGCGAAGCGCGCTACCCTGTTGCGCTCCCCCCTGCGGGGGGAGCTGTCCGGCTAAGCCGGACTGAGGGGGCGCCGCGAGGCGGCTCAAACCGGCCCTATCCGCCGGCTTCGCCGACACCTTCCCCCGGCTGCGGGGGAAGGGCTCATTCGACGCGCGCAAGAGCGCGCTACTCAAGGCTGGAGAGTGGAAGCACTGCTTCCATAAAAGGCACGAAATCCCCGCGTCGAAAGACGCGGGGGTTTTTGTTTGTGGGGGGGGGGGCTAGCTATTTCCGCTCTCTACGCCACAAAAAAACGCCGGCCCTTTCGGGCCGGCGTTTTGCGGTACCAGTTTTTGCAAAGGTCAGTTGCCGCTGACGACAGTGCCTCCCATGGCGTCGCAGGCTTCCTGGGAATCGACTTCCCAGACGCTCGTGCTGCCGTCTTCTTCGGTGACTTCGCAGTAGACCACCTGGTCGGTGGACTGCTCGTCGTCCTGTGCGTGAGCGACGCCGCTCCAGAATGAAACAGACGCCGCGCCAAGGATCATGGTTGCAAGCGCAACCCGGAAGAGTTTGATGTTCACGCTTGGTGAACCCTCCTTCTTGCCGGCGAAGAAGGGGATGTGCCGGCTGTAGTTTTTCCTCTACACCCGTTTGGGATTTGGGCACAAGCAAAATTTTGGGGGGTCAGGAAGCGGGCACTGCCGCTTCGTAGGCGGCCAGGTAGCTCCTTGCGCAGGCGTCCCAGGTCAGGCCCTGGGCGGCGAGCCAGGCGCTGCCCATCTCGGCCAGGTGCTGGCTGAGCACCTCGTTGCCGCCCACCTTCTCCATGGCTTCTGCCAGGGCGGCGGAGTCCTTCACGGGAACGAGCAGGCCGCGCTCGCCGTCGGCGATGAGCTCGCTGGTGCCGGGGATGTTCGTTGCGACGACCGGCGTGCCCACGGCGAAGGCCTCGTAGACCACGTTGGGGCGCCCCTCCGAGAAAGACGGCAGCACCATGTAGTCGGCCTCGGCCATCCACGAGCCCACCTCGTCGTGGGGGACCCGGCCGGTAAAGGCAATGCGGTCGGTGAGCCGCAGCTTGCGGACGAGGTCTTCGAGCTTCTCGCGCTCGGGGCCGTCGCCCACAATCCAGAGGCTGTGAAGCGTGCCGCGGTCGCGGAGCTTCGCCATGGCCTCGATGAGCACGTCCACGCCCTTGAGCTCGCGCAGGCTTCCCACAAAGACCCCGCGCGGGCGCGGCAGCTCGGGCCGGTCCTGTCCGCGCGGGCGGGTGGTCTTGACCGCCACGCCCGAGGGAATCACCCGCACGCGCCCTGGCGGCACGCCCATGGCGATGACTTCCTCGCGCAGCGCCTCGCTCACCGTGGTGACGAGCGCCGCGTCCATCAGGACCGGGCGGCACAGGCGCCCGGCAAGGGAACTCTTTTTCGCGAGCTGAATGTCGCTGCCGCGCGCGGTGAGCACGTAGGGGACGCCGCGGCGTTTTCCCACCAGGCGCGCGACCCAGCCGGCCGGCAGCGTCCAGTTGGCGTGGATGACATCGGCGCCGGCGCTGCGCTTCCACGCAGCGATCAGGAAGCCGAGCATGAAGAAGGGAATGAGCAGCGCCATCAAGCGGCTCGACCGCAGGTTCTCTGGAATGCCGCCGGGCCCGTAGGCGAGCTGCTCGAAGGCGCGCAGGAAGTAGGGGAAGCGCCAGACCTGCAGGTTGGCGTGGTTCTCGTGGCGCGGCGCCTCGGGGTGGCCCGGCGCCACGACGTCGACCTTGTGCCCCCAGGTAGCCAGCGGCAGGGCCATCTTCTCTACGAAGATCCCCGCATAGTCGCCCCGGTAGAGGGGGTAGGAGGAGGTCAGGATTGTGATCTTCAAGGGCTGCCTGCTTTGCATTGCGCGCTGGAACAGATGCTCTCACTCAAAGCACACGCACGGGCAAAGGGGAAGGGGGGCTGCCGCCGGGGGCTGAATCCGTGCTGGACGGCGCCGAAACAGGTGCTAAAATAAGTGCTGATATATGTGCTAAATTAGGTGCCGAAAGGAGTACACCCATGCGAATTCGAACCATCCCCGCGTCCGAGATCAAGCGACGCGGCATCGGCGCCGTCGACGAGCAGCTCGCCAAGTATCCGGCCGTCCATGTCATCGCGAACAACCAGCCCCGGTATGTGATCCTGACCGAGGAGCGCTACGAGGAACTCCTCGACGAGGTCGAGGAAGCGGCTGAGCTGCGCATTGCCGAATCGCTGGCCGAATACAAGGCGGGGAAAGTGAAGCGCTACAACTCGGTCGAAGAACTGATGTCCGCTGTTGACGCCGCCGATGACGACTGAACCCTTTCAAC
>JAGRBM010000619.1 GCA_020434085.1 Chrysiogenia bacterium
GACCCCGCCCCTACATGCGATTCGTAGGGGCGGGGTCTACCCGCCCTTCTTATGTTTCCCTCGCCAGCGCTTTCTTCTCCGCTTCGATCTCTTCCTGCAGCTCTTTGAGCCCCATGCCTTCCATGGCGAGCATCACGCCACCGACCCCGATGATCGATAGCGCAATTGTGAAGTGCAGCCCGATGCTGAAGGCCAGCACCGTGGACTCGGCAATGCCGAAGTAACCGAGCACCAGCACGCTCACCACCTGGTGCGTGCCCACATTGCCCGGCGTGATCGGCAGGGCAAAGGACAGGGCCAGCGCCACCATGGTGAGCCCCGCCATGCTGGGGCTGGCATCGATGCCGAAGGCCAGCATGCCGCACCACACGGTGCTGATCTCGAAGATCCAGCACAGGGTGCTCAGCCCGAAGATCGGCGCGAAAAAGCGCGGGTTGCGAACGAGCTGGCTCGAATCGTGGATCGAATGGACGATGTTCTTGATGCGCGCGGGCAGTCCCTCGCGATCGCCCAGCAACTTGTCGAGAACCTGTTCCACCCAGTCGCCGCGCCAGGCAAAGACAAAGACCACCACCAGCGCGCCGAGCGCCGCGGCGAGGAAGGTCATCGCCGCGTAGGGGCTCACGAGCTGCGAGCCCACCCCCATCAGCGCAAAGCCCGCGAGGATGCAGAGCAGGTAGATCAGGTCGAAGAACTGCGTGAGCGCCGCGCTGGCCAGCGCGCGGGTGTAGCCCACCCCCGGATTGTGGCGGTGGAGAATGGCGGCGCGCAGGAGCTCGCCCATGCGTGCGGGCATCACGAAGTTCCCGGCGAAACCCATCATGGTCGAGCGAAAAACCAGCGAGCGCGGACGCTCACCGATGGCGCCCTCGATGGCGAATGCCCAGCGCACGCCCTTGGTATAGATATTGGTGAACTGGACCACGACCGCCAGCACCAGCCACTGCCAGTGGGCCTCGCCCAGCGCCGTCCACGCCTCGGTGAGGTCCACGCGCTGGGTGAGCCACCAGATGATGGCCCCCAGTGCGACCACGGTAACGACGAGCTTTTTCATGATTGATCTGGGCGCGGGTCCTTCGAGAGTTCCGGGAGGCGGGCCCCCGGCGCCGGCAAGCCCTCGGTTGCCTGTGGGCGGACAATAGAAGGCGGGAGGAGGCAATGCCAACAAAGAAGGGCGGGTAGAACCCGCCCCTACATACGGTTTGTTAGGGGCGGGGTCTACCCACCCTCTCTTTCCAACCCCTCCCGAAACTCCGGATCCGCGATGGCCAGCATCGCGGCCCGGCGCTCTTCGAGGGTCTTGCCCGCCAGGTTTGCGACCCCGTGTTCGGTGATCACGTACTGAACCAGCGAACGCGGCGTCGTCACCGGCGTACCGGCCGAGAGCTGCGAGACGATGCGCGAGCGCGCGCCGCTTTTTCCGCCCCGCGAGGGGAGCGCCACGACGGAGATGCCGGTGGGGCAGAGCGCGCCGCCCATGGCAAAGTCCATCTGCCCTCCCACCCCGGCAATGGTCTTGCCGCCCACGGACTCGGCGGCGACCTGCCCGGTCAGATCCACCTCCACCGCGGAGTTCACGCAGACAAAGTTTTCCATCTTCGCAATCTCGCAGGCGCTATGAATCACGCCGGAGTGATCCATGTGAATGAGGGGGTTCTCGTGCGCAAAATCGAAGAGCTTGCGCGAGCCCATGACTTCTCCCACCCGGTGGGCGCCCTTTTCCTCGAGCAGCGCGCCGCTCTCGAAGAGCTCCAGCGCGCTGTCGACGATGAGCGAGTGCAGGCGAAGCCTTTTCTTCTCGGTCAGAAATCCCAGCAGCGCCTCGGGCACGCCGCCCACACCGACCTGCAGGGTCGCGCCGTCGGGAATGAGCGCGGCCACCCGCCCCGCGATGCGCTTTTCCACCTCGCCGGAGTTCGCGGCGCGGTAGGGGACGATCTCTTCATCGACTTCGACGGCGAAGTCGATTTCGTCTTCATGCAGAAAGGAATTGCCCAGCGTGCGGGGGACCCTCGGGTTGACCTGCGCGATGACCAGCGGCGCGCTCTTTGCCGCCGGCAGCGCGTAGGCCGTGCTGGCCCCCAGGGAGTAGCGCCCCTCGCGATCGGGCGGCGCGACCTGAATGAGTACCGCATCCGCTTCGAGCGCGCCGCCCGGAGCGAAGGCAGCCGGCATGGCGTTCGAGCGAATGGGCACATAGGCGGCGCGCCCGGCGCGCACGGCCTCGCGCGCGGCGAAGCCCGCGTGGTAGGTAACGAAGCGGAAATGCTCGGCGTGGCGCTCTTCGAGATAGGGCGCCTCGCACAGGGTGATCCCGCCCATCACGCGCAGATTTCGAAAGCGCTTTGCCTGCCGACCGAGTTCTTTGACCAGGGCGCTCGGGTGGCCGCAGCAGTGGGCGACCAGCACCCGGTGGGACGAGCCGATCTCCGCGATGGCTTCTTCGGCGCTGACAATTTTCACGGTTGTTCTCCGACTTTCTGCGTGTTCTGGGTGGCGGGATACTGCGCATCGATCAGCCCGCGCAGGAAATCCATGACGTGGATGAGACTGAGCGCGCCGCCGGTGGCAATGGGCGCCTCGCGCGTGCGCTGGAGCGCGGCCAGGTCCTCGCCCGTATTGTAGAGCAGGAAGGGCACGTATTCCTTGAGCCCGCGCCTGCCCGAATCATAGTCGCGCCAGCGCACGGCCGAGTTGTGGTCGCCGTAGAACCCGACGCTCGTCCCGGGCGGCAGGGCCGAAATATATTTCTCCAGCACATTGTCCACGTAGCGCATGGCGTTGAAGTAGCGCTCTTCGATGCTGCTGCCGCTTACCACCTTGCGGTCGGGATCGCGGCCGGGACGGAAGGGGGTGTGGCTGCTCACCGTGATGATGAACTGGAAGGCCGGGCCGGCGCTCTCGCCGAGAAGTTTCAGTGAGGCCTCGAAGAGATCCCCGTCGGGCACGCCCCAGCCGATGCCCTCGTAGCCAAAGTCCTTTTCGAGTTCCTCGCGGAAGATCACGCGGTCAAAGCCCATGCGATTGAACGCCGCGCGCCGCTCATAGAACTCGCCGGTCACGCCGTGCAGCGCGAGGGTCGAGAAACCGTGGGCCTCCATGAACCTGGGGAGCGGGTTGCGGTAGGGATAGTCGGGAATCTTGTAGGTGATGACGTCAGGCGAGGGCATGACGCTGTTGAGGGCGACGAAGTCCGCGTCCCCGGAGCCGTGAATGTGAATCGCCTCCACGCGGTAGCGCGCGGATTTTTCAGCAAGTTTTGTGAGAAACGGCATCACCTGCTCGCCGTCGATGTCGTAGCCCAGCAGGCCCCAGTCGAGCGACTCCACCTGGATGAGCACCAAGCGCTCGTGAATGGGAAAGGGATATTCCTCTTTGCCGAGCACGTCCTCGGAGGCCTTTACGACCTCCTCCGCGCGCGCCAGCAACAGGTCGCGGCGGTCGTACTGCGCTTCCCAGATGCCGGCGATGACGTAGCCGTAGCTGCTGCCCAGCCGGCTGAAGGTGGCGGGCCCGTCGCTGCGGGTGAGACCGTGCACGCCGATGGCCAGCAGCAGGCTCACCACGGCGGCGGCGCCCGCATAGCCGCGCACGCGGCGGCGGTGCGCCTCTTCAATGACCGCGCGGCGCCAGTGGACGATGAGAAAAATCTTCACCGCAAAGGCCGCGACCAGAAGAAGCAGCGCGCTCCAGGTCAGCAGCTCGAACACGCCCATGCCGATGGCCGCGCCCTCACCGAAGTTGTGCCAGGCCTGCAGCAGCGAAAGCGGGCTGCGGAAGTGATCGAAGTAGGTGATCGCGATCGTGAAGAAGACGACTTCGAGAATGTAGAGCGCGACGAGCGCAACGTAGGGCAGGCTCGCCATGAGCGCGGCGCACACGCTCAGGTCGAGACCCAGCCGCACCAGCCCCCGCGCGGCCTGCACGCCAAAGTCGAGCTCGGCCGGACCGGCGAGGGTGCGTTCCTGAACGATGAAGATCTCCAGCGCCCAGAGCGCGCACAGCGCCAGCGCGGGAAGCGCGCGGCGCAGGTGCTCTTTCCAGGATTCGCTCAAAGCGGATTACGCCGCCGGGCTGTGGCGCACGGGGCCGGTTTCGGTGACATGGCCGAGCAGGGGCTCGCCCAGAATCTCGGCCGCCAGCTTCGCCGTATCGATAATGTCCTGGCCGGCAATGCCGGTGTCCACGCCGAGCTCGGCCAGCAGGCAAACCCAGTCCTCGGTATCGAGGTTGCCGGTGTGCCGCATCTCCGCGCCCTCGACGATTCCCGCCGGACGCCCGCCGATGCCGCCGAGCGAGCAGTCGAAGCGTTCGACTCCCGCGCCGAGCGCCGCCACGGCGTTGGCAATGGCCACGCCGCGGGTGTCGTGAAAGTGGGCGATGAGGTCCGGGCCGGGCACCGCCTCCTTCATGCGCGCGAAGAACTCGCCCGCCTGCACGGGGTTGGCCTGCCCGGTGGTGTCGCCGAACTGGATCTCGTCGGCGCCAAGCGCGGCGTATTCCTTCGCCAGCCACGCGGCCTGCTCGAAGGGAATGTCGCCCTGGATGTGGCAGCCGAAGGAATTCGAGACGCTCCCGATGACGTAGAGCCCGGCCTCCTTGGCCCGCGGCACGATGGCGCGCACGCCTTCGAGCGCTTCGTCGATGCTCTTCTTCACGTTCTTCTGCGAATAGGCCTCGCTCGCGGCGATGATCACGGTGACCGCCGTGGGGCCGATGCCCTCCTCGCAGAACTGCAGGCAGCGCTCCAGGCCCTTTTCGTTTGGGATGAGCGCGATGTACTGCACACCCTCGCGGCGCTTGATCCCGGCGAGCACTTCCTTGCAGTCGGCAAACTGCGGCAGGTATTTGGGATGGGCAAAGCTCGTCACCTCGATGAGCGGCACGCCGATCTCGCTGCAGCGATCGATCATCGCAATCTTCTTCTCGGTCGGCAC
>JAGRBM010000620.1 GCA_020434085.1 Chrysiogenia bacterium
GCGCCGCGCCGAATACGCGGGTCAGCCGCGTTGTTACGCCGCTGCCAAGGTCCAGTAGATACAGGTCGTATATGCCGCCGCGGTCGCTCGCGAAGACGAGCGTGCTCCCATCGGGCGAGCGCGCGGGTTGGATCTGGTTGCCGCCGAAGGAATCGGGAAGGAGCGGCGCAATGCGCTCGCCCGTTGTTGCCGAGACGCGCCAGAGGCGGCGCACGCCGTCCTCGTAGATGCTCACGGCGAGGGTGCCCTCATCGAGGAAGGCCGGGTCGGCGTAGTCGACGCCCTCGGTCGGGTCGGTGAGCGCGACCGGTTCGCTGCCTTCGACAGGCGGGCTGATCCTCATCAGGTGGGTGTAGACGCCGCTGCGCCGCACGAAGACCAGCGTATTGCCAGAAGGTGAGATCGTTGGTTCGCGCCCACCCACGACCAGGGGGCGGAATTCCAGCGAGGGCCAGTCGATTTTCACGATGGCATCGCGCAGGGCGAAGGCGCCCTGGGGGATGCGGCGCGTTCCATAGAGCGCGCCGCCGGGCGCCGCGACGATCTCGCTGGCCGGGGTGTTGAAGCTCACCTGTTCGGGATCGTTGCCGGGCCTCACACGCCAGTGACGGCGCAGGCGATCGGGGTGGGAATGCCAGTAGTGGGCCCACCCGTCGGGCAGGAAGCTCGGTGCCGCCACGTTGCCATTGGGCTCGACGAGCACCTTGCCCATCTTCACGCCGCGCTCGCCGATGGCTGCAGCCTGCTTTTTCGCGCGCGCAGTGATCTCGGCCTGCCACTCTTCCCACAGTCCCGAAAAACTCTTGCCGAATACGCGGTAGGCGCTCCAGTCCACTGCGAAGGGGACGGGCATGGCCCCGTAGTCCTCGACCCATTCGTTGAGTTTTTCCTGCCCGTATTTTTCGGCAAGCCACGTAACAAAGTGACCGCCGAAGAGATAGGGGACATTGCCGCCGGGATAGTGCGCGTCGAAGGCCGTGGCCTGATCGATGGCGGGGAACTGCCCGGCCAGCGCTGCCTGGCGGAGGATCGCCTCGGGCAGCGCGCCGCCGATGCGCCCGGCGCCGGTCAGCCGCGTTTCGTTGTAGGTGGCCATGCCCTCGATAAGCCACATGGGGGCGAAGGTCTGCCAGGTGCCCAGCCCCGGGGCGCGGCCGAAGATCCAGCGCGCCAGCCAGGGAAGGCCGCGCACCTGATCGAGGTGAAAGGTGTGGGTGAGTTCATGGAAGAGCAGCAGTCGAAGCCAGTTGCCGCCCGTATCGGCCAGCACGTGGCCGGGCCGCGGCGGGGCCACAAAGAGCTGGACCTGACTGTAGGGAAAGGGGATCGCGAAGCCGTTGCTCACGTCATAATCGCCGGCAATGACGATCCTCACCGGAGGAGCAGGCTCAAAGCCCATCATCTGGGAGAGGGCTGCGTGGACTTCCTCGGCGGTGCGCGCGGTCTCGCGCGCGAGTGCTTCATCGGCTTTCTGATAAGCGATCTCGAAGTGCGCGGTGCTCAGCACCAGCCACGTGCCGCCGGGGTCGAGCTCGACCGCCTGCTCCAGGGTCTGGGAGAGCCCGCGCACGGGGGCAAGCAGAAGGGCCACAACGGTACACACCAGCAGGGTGATCTGCCGCACATGGTCCCGCGCGCGTGGCACGCTATGAAGAAAGAAATGCTTCACGACTGGTAGCTTATATAGCATCCCCGGCGCGTGAAGCGATGCAAAAGCAAGTCATTTCAGTGTGTTGACCTGCTATCGCCTGCACGGTAGAAACTCATGCATGTGACCGATGCGGGGACTCACTGCCGGGCGAAGGCTGCGGGCAATCGTGCCTGCCGGACCGGGATTCTTGGGAAGTAGGGGAGAAGCGACCAGGTGATACCCAGCACCAGCGCCAGAGGCGGGCGGGCGGCAGCGTTGTCGTCCGTCCCGGGCATGCTTTGTCGCGCCGCCATGACCTGCGCCCTGCTACTGGGGACTCTCACACTTCTTCTGCCCGCAACATCGTTCGCACAGGACGAGGGCGCTCCCGCCGCGCTCAAGGTCCACCCCGAGGCCGCGCGCCTGAATGCCGAGGCGCTCATTGCCGAGGGCAAATACCGCGATGCCGGTCGTTACCTGCAGAAATACCTGAACGGCAACCCCACCGACGAAGAGGCCTGGCTGCTGCAGGCCTCGGTATTCGAGCACATCAAGCGCTACGACCTGGCCGAGCGGGCGCTCTCGCGCGCAGGTGAGGTGCGCGGCGTCTACCTGGCCCGCGCGCGCATTGCCTTCAAGCAGGACAAGTTCCCCGAGGCACTGGCCGCGGTACGCAAGGCGCTCGGGCGCGATCCCGAATATGCCGATGCCCATCACTTCCTTGGGTACCTGCTCGTTACCCAGAAGCAGTATTCCGAAGCGGCCGAGTCGCTCCGCACCGCCGACGAAAAAGGCACCCACAAGCCCGCGGCCAACGCCTACTACTGGGGGCAGGCGCTCTTCGAGCTCAAGGACTACGACGCCGCCGAGCTGCAGTTTCGCCGAGTGGCTGAACTCAGCCCCGAGAGCGACTACGTCAAACCGGCCGAGGATTTCCTCGACCTGATTGGCCTGCGCCGCGATCAGCAGGCGAAGAAAAACGCGCCGGCTGCCGCGCCCGCACAGAAGAAAAGTCCCACCGGCAGCGCTCCCAAGAAGGACTGGTCGGCCTACACCCAGCTACTGCTGGAATACGATACGAATGTGGAACTGCTGCCTGACAACAGCGCGCTGCTCATCACGTCCGCCACGCCTGGAAAGAAGTCTGCCTTCCGCTCGTCCTTTGCCGGAGGCGGGGATTTCAGCGTGTTGAAGTCGGGCTCGACTGAATATCACCTGACCGGCGATCTCCAGGTGTTGGCCCACTTCAATAACAGCGCACGGGATGCGCAGGTCGTCAGCCTGCAAGGCGGCGGCTACGCCAATATTGCGGGGAAGCTGGGAGCCGAAAAAATGATGTACGTTCCGTTCCTGCTGGGACGAACGGTATTTTTCGGAACCTTTGGCACGCCCCTTCCCGGGATCGATGAATACAAGATCTTCGGGCGCCCCTTCAGCATTGAAGCGGAGCCGGGCATGCGGTTGCTGATGCAGCAGGGCCAGCGCGGATTCCTTACCGCGACGCTCAGCTATGTTCTTTCACGCTTTACGACGAAGAGCCTGAACGGCGCCGCGCCGCAATCCGAGCGCGACGCGCACACCTTCCGGCTCGGGTATGCCCAAACCCGTGTGTGGGGCATTTTGGGGCAGGACAATCTCAAACTGACCGGCGGCCTGAAGGCGGGCCTGCGCTTCGCCGAGGATCAGAACTACAGCTACTGGGCCCTTGAGCCCGATCTGCGGGCCGAGTGGCGGCCCATTGAGGTTTTCGTGGTCGAGGGCAATCTGCGTTACCGATACGAGAACCACTACAAATCGCCGACCAGTGCCGCGGCGGGCCTCAAGAAACGAGTCGATCAGACAATCGGCGCACGGCTGGGAACCCGTTACCGGCTGATGAAGGAAGACGATTTCAGGCTCTGGCTGGTGAGCCAGTATCTCTTCGAAGCGAACCTTTCGACCAACGACACCTATCCCAATGACCTTGAATATCATAAACATGTGATTTCACTGGGAATTCGGGCGACTTTCTAGCCCCAAAACAGTGAATTTGATCACAGACCGGGCCGGGCACATGGGCTAGGATGCATAGACTAGGGACCGGGGAATCGGAACGTATCGTGAGAAAAGCATCTCCTGAAGTGAAAAATCGCAGCCTCCGGCTGGTGCTGGCAGGCCTGTTTGCGTTTGTCTGCATGCTGGGCGCGCGGCCCGCAGAAGAAGTCGTGGCCGCCTCGGCCGCCGGCAAGCTCACCCGCGTGGTGGGTTCGGTGGAGATTCGCCGCCTGGGCGACGCCGGCGGCAAGCGCGCGCGCCGCTGGATGAATGTCTTCGTCAACGACATTCTCGAAACCGGCGATGATGGTCGCGTGCAGATCCTGCTGACCGACCAGAGCGTGATGACACTCTCGCCGGGCTCGAAGCTCCGCATCAGCGAGCAGCTCTACAATCCCAAGAAGCAGGAACGTCGCTCCATCTTCAATCTTTTCCGCGGCAAGGTGCGCTCGCTGGTGAGCAAATACGTCAACGCCGCGCGCTCGAAGTTCGAGATTCACACGCCCACCGCCGTGGCCGGCGTGCGCGGCAGTACCTGCGTGACGGCCTTCGACCCGGCCTCCGGTTCGACCATTCACGGCTTTGAGAACGGCAACGGCTACCTGATGAACCCCGAGACCGGTGAGTCTCTCGACATCGGGGCCAACCAGGTGGCTTCGTTCAGCGGCGGCAATCTGACCCTTGGCACCTTCAGCGCCGCGCAGCAGCGCGCCCAGCGCCGCGCGTTCCAGATCGAGAATGACAACGACGGGGGCGATGAACTGCCCACCGATACTTATGAGGAAAGCTCCGAACACGTCGACGATCCCGGCGCCGGCGGTGGTGACGAGGATCCCACCGGCGGCACCGCCCAGAACGATCAGGGCGGCGACCAGGGAGACCAGGGCGGCGATGACGACGATCAGGGTGGCGGCGGTGGCGGTGGCGATGACGGCGGTACTGGCCAGAACGACCTCTCTCAAAAAGAGGATACCGGCGGTCTTCCCCTGGAACTCGAACCACCCGCGGCCTTCAGTCGCGTGCGCGTGCTGATCAATCTCGAAGGCCCGCCAGCGCCGTAAATGCCA
>JAGRBM010000621.1 GCA_020434085.1 Chrysiogenia bacterium
AGCGAGAGCGAGAGGATCTGGTGACCCAGACAGATTCCAAAGATGGGCTTTTTGCCGATGAGCTTCGCAACCGTCTCGGCCGCGTAGGGAACGCCCTCGGGATCGCCGGGGCCGTTCGAGAGGAAAATCCCGTCGGGGTTGTAGGCAAGCACATCCTCGGCGCTGGCCGTCGCGGGAACCACGGTGACTTTGCAGCCCACGTCAACGAGATTGCGCAGGATGTTGCGCTTGATCCCGAAGTCCATCGCCACGACGTGGTGCTTGAGGCTTGCGGGTTTGGTGTATCCCTCGCCCAGCTTCCACGTGCCCTCGGTCCACTCGTAGGGTTTCTCGCAGGTGACTTCCTTGACGAGGTCGCGGCCCACAAGGCCCGGCGCGTTCTTCGCCTTTTCGACGAGCGATTTGGGGTCGAGATCCTCGGTGCTCAGCACGCCCATCTGCGCGCCGGCATCGCGGATGTGACGCACCAGCTTGCGGGTGTCGATGCCTTCGATGCCCACGACGCCGCGCTCGGCCAGGAGCTCGCCCAGCGAGCGCTGCGAGCGGAAGTTCGAGGGGGTCTCGAAATACTCGCGCACGATCACGCCTTCGGCCTGCAGACGATCCGACTCAAAGTCCTCGTCGTTGACGCCGTAGTTGCCGATCTGCGTGTAGGTCAGCGTGACGATCTGGCCCTTGTAGGAAGGATCGGAGTAGATCTCCTGATAACCGGTCATGGAGGTGTTGAAGACCACCTCGCCGGTCACTTCGCCCTTCGCGCCGAAGGCGGTGCCTTCGAACACGGTGCCGTCGGCCAGCGCGAGAATTGCTTTGGGACCTTTCACTGATTGCTCTCCATAGTCTCTGAGTAAACGAGGCGACCGTTGCAGAAAGTCGCCAGCACTTTGCCTTTGAGTTCTATTCCGCCGAAGGGGCAGTTGCGCCCCTTCGAGTGGAAGTTTTGCGGATCGATGACCGCGCTGGCTGCCGGATCGAAGACGACCAGGTCGGCCTGCGCGCCCTTTTTGAGATGTCCGCAGTCGAGCCCCAGCACCCGCGCCGCGCCCGCACTCATGCGTTCGATCAACGTGGGCAGATCGAGCACGCCCTGCGCCACCAGTTGCAGCGCAGCGGGCAGCGCGCTTTCGAGACCGATCACCCCGAAGGGGGCCAGGTCGAACTCGCGCGCTTTCTCATCCGGCGTGTGCGGCGCGTGCCCGGTGGCGATGCAGTCGATCAGCCCCTCGGCCAGCGCGGCGCACAGGGCCTGACGGTCTTCCTCGGTGCGAAGCGGCGGGGCCATCTTCGCGTTGGTGTCGTAACCGCCGACCGCGTCTTCAGTGAGCAGCAGGTGGTGGGGCGTCGCTTCGGCGCTGACCTGCACGCCGCGCTCGCGGGCCCAGCGAATCTGCTCGATGGCGCCGCGGGTGGTGATGTGCGCCAGGTGCACCCGCGCCCTTGCGGCGCCGGCAATGGCGGCGTCGCGCGCGACCTGCACCACCTCGGCGCTCGCGGGGTTACCACGAAGTCCCAGCCGGGTCGAGACCAGCCCTTCATTCATCACGCCCTCACGCGCCAGGTCGGCGTCCTCGGCATGGTCGATGATCACGGCGCCGAGCCCGCGGGCGTATTCGAGCGCCCGGCGCATGACCTCGGCGCTGCGAATAGCGCGCGGCACGTCGGAGAAGGCCACCGCGCCGGCGCCCATCATGTCGGCCATCTCGGCCAGTTCCTTGCCCTCGAAGCCCTTGGTGATAGCGCCGATGGGGCGGATGTTGATGAGCCCGGCGTCCTGCGCGCGGTCGCGGATGAACTGGGTGACCTGGGCGTTGTCGTTGATGGGGCTCGTATTGGCCATGCAGCAGACGGTGGTAAAGCCGCCGGCGGCCGCCGCCATGGAACCCGAGGCGATGTCTTCCTTGTATTCCTGGCCGGGCTCGCGAAGGTGGGCGTGCACATCGACAAGTCCCGGCGCGACGGTGGCACCCAGTGCGTCGTAACTCTGTGCGCCCTCGGGCAGCTTCTTCAAACCGCCTTTAACCAGGTCGGCGACGAGGCCGTCCTCGATCACCAAGTCGTAGCGGCCGTCGATCTTCTGCGCCGGATCGATGAGGCGCCCTGCCTGAATGACGAGTTTCATGCGGCGGCCTCCTCGTTGCTGAGCAGGTAGAAGATGGCCATGCGCGTGGCGATGCCGTTGCTGACCTGATCGAGAATGACCGAGCGCGGCCCGTCGGCAATCTCCGGCGCGAGTTCCAGGCCGCGGTTGACCGGGCCCGGATGCATGACGATGGCGTCCTTCTTGAGCTGCTGAAGCCGCGCCATGTTCAGACCGAAGCGCCGCGCGTATTCACGCTGGCTGGGGAAGAAGGCCCCCTGCATGCGCTCGAACTGAACACGCAGCATCATCACGACGTCGGCTTCGGCAAGGGCGTCGTCGAGATTTTCGTAGACCTCGGCGCCCAGTTCCCTGAAGGAATCGGGGATCAGCGTGCCGGGCCCGCTGAAGAGCACCTTCGCGCCGAGTTTCTGGAGCAGGAAGAAGTTGCTGCGCGCCACGCGCGAGTGGGTGATGTCCCCCACGATGAGAACCTTGAGCCCCTTGATGGCGCCCAGGCGCTCACGAATCGTGAAGGCATCGAGCAGCGCCTGGCTGGGGTGCTCGTGCGCGCCGTCGCCAGCGTTGATGACGCTCGCGCGGCAGTTCTTCGAGAGCAGCGCCGCCGCCCCCGAGAGCGGGTGGCGCACCACCACGTAGTCGGCCTGCATGGCCTCCAGGTTGTGCACGGTATCGAGCAGCGTCTCGTTCTTGGTCACGCTGGAAGTCGACGCAGAGATGTTGATCATGTCGGCCGAGAGACGCTTGGCCGCCAGCTCAAAGGAGACCCGCGTCCTCGTTGAGGGTTCGAAGAACAGGTTGACCACCGTCTTGCCCTGCAGGGTCGGCACTTTCTTGCGGTCGCGTTGAAGGACTTCCTTCATGGCGCCCGCGGTATCGAGAATCGCGGTGATTTCCTCGGGCGAGAGGCTCGCGATGTCAACGAGGTCCTTGCGCGTAAACTCCATCAGTGCCCCTCCCCGCCCGGAAGAAGCAGCAGCGCGCTCTTGCTCGCATCGTCGGCATCCACGAGCTTGACCCGCTCGTTCTCGGCAGTGGGCTGGTTGCGGCCCACGTAGTCGGCGCGGATGGGCAGCTCGCGGTGGCCGCGATCGACCAGCACGGCGAGCTGGATGCGCTTGGGCCTCCCCAGGGCCATGAGCGCGTCGAGGGCGGCGCGCACCGTGCGCCCGGTATAAAGGACGTCGTCGACCAGAATCACATCCTTGCCGTCGAGATCGAAGTCGATCTCGGTGCGGTGCAGGACCGGGCGACCCTTCTTGAGCGCCAGGTCGTCGCGGTAGAGGGTGATATCGAGGGCGCCGCAGGGAATCGCGCGGCCTTCGATTATTTCGATTTTCGCCTGCAGGCGCTCGGCAAGCTGGGCGCCGCCGGTACGAATGCCCACCAGCGCGAGGCCGTCCTCACCAGGCTTCTTTTCAAGGATTTCGTGGGCGATGCGCGTCAGGGTGCGGTCGATGGCGTCGGCATCGAGCAGGACTTTCTCGCTCATGCGGGCCTCCCTTCAGAAATACCCCTCTCCCTTTCAGGGAGAGGGTGCCCGAAGGGCGGGTGGGGGTGAATGTGCGGAAGCGCCTGCGGCCTTCCACCCGCACCCTTCGCTACGCTCTTCCCTCTCCCTGAAAGGGAGAGGGGCAACGGAAGACGGCTTTCAGGCAAAAAAAATCCGGCCACCTTCAGGGGCCGGCCCGCGCCGGAGTGTTCCGCGCTGTACGCAAGTTTGCAGGTCATCATTTTTCCCTTTCGGGCCTCTCGGTGCCCGGCTTAAAGGACGCGGCGGATCATGCTTGAAGCGCAGCCCGCTGTCAACAGCGCGGCGGGCCCAATTTCGCGCATCTCCTTTTACCACGCGGGGACGGCGGGCATTGATTCCCGCTTGCGGGGCCGCTAGAACGCCCCTCAGCCCCCCGGTGGGAATCACATTTGTGGAGTCAGCCCGCGGTGAAAAAACTCATCCTCTTCGACATCGACGGAACCCTCATCGGCACGGGCGGCGTGGCCATGCGCACGCTCTACCGCGCGCTCGAAGAGCTCCACGGCCCCCGCCCCGAGGGCGTCGCGCTGCACCCCGACGGCAAGACCGATCCCATGATCGTGCGCGAGCTGCTGGCCGGCATGTTTCCGGACAAAGAGTTCTCCATGGACGAGTGCTACGCGGTCGTGAACCGCTACGTCGAGCTGCTGCCCACCTCGCTCACCGACGAACCCGGCTACGAGATCCTGCCCGGCGTGCAGCGACTCATCGAAAAGCTGCGCGATCATCCAGGCGCCGTGCAGGGCCTTGGCACCGGCAACGTCGAGGCCGGCGGCCGCGTCAAGCTCCGCCACGGCGGCATCAGCGACTTCTTCCCCTTCGGCGGCTTTGCCTGCGACCACCCCGTGCGCGGCGAGCTCATCAAGATCGGCATCGAAAAGGGCCGCAAACACGCCGGCGAGGACATCCCGCTCGAAGACGTCTTCATCGTGGGCGACACCCCCCACGACATCAGCGCCGCAAGATACGCCGGCGCCAAAGCCATCGCCGTCGCCACCGGCCGCCACGACGCGGACGAGCTGGCCGCCCACGAGCCGGATCTGGTGATGGAGAACCTCGAAGACCTGGACGGGTTTCTGGAGTTCGTGGGGCTGTAGAGCGCCCACACGTTCAAGCTTCCGTCATCCCGAGCGCAGCAGAGGAATGACGAGCAACGTGGACGTGGACGTGGACGTGGACGTGGACGTGGACGTGAAGAATGAACCACAGATGGCCACGGATGAACACGGATA
>JAGRBM010000622.1 GCA_020434085.1 Chrysiogenia bacterium
ACGAGCTACCTGACGCTCGGCGTCTTCGCGCTCGTCAATGCCGCGCTCATCCGCGTGAAATCCAGTGGTGCTGCACCTGCCGGCGTGCGCGTCTTCCCGTTATGGGTGCCCTGGTGCGGGCTCGGTGTGATTGTGGCATTTGTTGCGTACAGTGGGATCGCCATGGTGAATTTCTAGTCCAAATTCGATATGTCATGTGCGCGTGCAGGGCAAGCAGTGTGAGCTGGCGCACTTCCCGGCCGGGTTCCAGGCCGCTAGAATGTTGCGCATCCGAAATTATTCAAGTCGAAGGGGACTGAGTTCATGAAATCATTTTTTGTAGCATTGTTTTCCTGCCTGCTGGTTGCGGGCGTGTTTGCCGGTTGTAGCAGCGATACGGCCGGCCTTCCGGGCATCTCCGTGGGCGTGGCCGATCCGGCCTTCAGCGGCGCGGACCTGGCAGCTTCGGTTGAATCCGACTGCTCCGCCTGCGACGGCGGCCTCGACAACGAGGGCCTGGCCGGCGCGGGCAGCGACGACGCCGAGGCGCTCATGGACCTGATCATGCTCTGGGATTACCCGTGGCTGAACGGTGACGATGTTACCAGCATGGATACCTTTGATGACGTGATTGCGACCCTGGGCGCGGACCCGGTGATGCTGACCTTCAACATCACCCGCGTGACCAACTGCAACAGCACCGGCACCACCGGCTCGGCCGCGGGCGATTCCAGCGGCGGCACGATTGTTGAGACCTACATCATTACCAGCATGTTCGACGAGAACGGTTACATTGAGGGCAGCGATGACGATGAAACCCGCATCATTGCCTTCAACAACTGCCTGATCGAGGGCAACCTGCTGGGCCAGCCCGTGCCCGTCGGCGATGCGATCACGCACGAAACAGCGATTCGTCTCAATGGCGGCCACGTCACGCGCGAGCACAACCCGAACATGGAAACGGTGAGCGATCCCTACACCACGATGACTGATGGCCTGGTGATACTCAGCACCGACGGCAATGGTGATGGCACCTTCGGCAACGAGTTCTGGACCAACCGGGTGAACCTCGACATCAACGCCGAGTATGACGGTGACACCAGCTTCGCCAACGGCGGTGTCTGTGCCGGTGAGCAGGTGGATCTCGGTAACGACGACGAGGATGACTCGGACGACAACTGCGCCGAAACCACCGACATGAACGACGATGCCTGGTTCCCGGCCGGGAATTTCGTCTTCTAGAAACTGCCTGGAGTGTCGCAGACACAGGCTGGGCCCCCGGAGCGGGGGCCCGGCTTTTTTGTGGGCCGGCCTGAGAAATGGTAAAGCAGCGGGGGCCGCCGGACTGCGCGGCACCCAAGGACCCGACGGAGGAGACGATGATGAAGAAAGTTCTTGTAACGGCACTCGCGTGCCTGTTTGTAACCACTGCGGTAGCCGGTTGTAGCGACGACGCCGCCGGACTTCCGGGCATCTCGACCGGCACGGCGCCGGCTTCTTTCAGCGGCGCGAGCCTGGCCTCTCTGGTCGAGGGCTTCTGCGGCACTTCCTGCGACGGCGACCTGGCCGACCAGGGCCTCCCTGCTTTCGAGAGCGACAACGATCGCACCGCGCTCTTCGAACTGGTCATGCTCGGATGGAGCGGCTGGCTCGACGGTGAGGACGTCGGCGATACCGACACCTACATGAACGTGATCGACACCCTGGGTGAGGATCCGGTCGAACTCACCTTCAACATCACCCGCACCACCAACTGCAACTCGACCGACACCATGGGCGAGGGCCTTGGCGACGCTACGGACGGCACTATCAGCGAGACTTTCATCGTGACCGGTATGTTCGATTCCAGTGGCGACGTCACCGGCTCCGACTGGGATTACACACGCATTGTGGGCTTCAACAACTGCCTGATCAGCGGCGACCTGCTCAACGAAGTGATGGCGGGCTCGGTCAAGGGCATGGGGGACGGCAGCGCCATCCGGCTCAATGGCGGCTGGGTCATGCGCGAGCACGATCCCGACACGGCGTCGATGGCCAATCCCTACCACGCTGAACTCGCCGGCAAAGTGCTGCTCTCGGGTGATCAGAACGGCGACGGCACCTTCGACGATCCGTTCTGGACCCACGTCGTCAACCTCGATGCCGAGGTCGAATACGACGGCTCGGACAGTTGGGAAAACGGCGGCGGCTGCGCCGGCGAGGCCGTCAGCCTCGATGGCGACGACATGGACAATGAGGGCGACAACTGCGCCGCCGACACCGATTCCAAAACCGACGCATGGTTCTCGGCCGGCTGGTTCTTCTTCTAGGCAAGCAATCTGCGGTTCGATTCCAGGCCGGGCCCCGCATGGGGCCCGGCTTTTTTGTGGGCGGAGACAAACCATTCGGCATTCTGCTTGTCGGGCGGCTAGACTCTACGGCACCCGAAGACGGGATAGAGGAGACAGGACATCATGAAGAAGATTCTGGTGACGGCACTCTCGTGCCTTTTTGTAACCATTTCGGTGGCCGGCTGCAGCGACGACGCGACCGCGCTTCTGCCGGGCATTCACGTGCCCCTGGATGCGCCCGAATACAGTGCGCAGACGGTGACGGATAACGTCGAGATGAGCTGCGGCGATTTCTGCGATGGTGATCTCGCCAACGAAGGCCTGGTCGCCGAGGCCCCCGACAACGATGATTATGCGCTCAATCGCCTGGTATTTCTCTGGGGGGCGAACTGGCTCTGGGACGACTCAATCACGCCTACCGATACCTACGCGGACGCGATTGCGGACCTGGCCGAGCCGACCGAGCTCACCTTCAACATGACGCAGATGATCAACTGCAACTCAACCGGGACCACCGGCGAGGCTGCCGGTGATGCGACGGCTGGACGGATCATCGAAACCCTGATCTGGACCGCAACCCATGATGATGGCGGCGTGGTCGAAGGAAGCAGCAACGACTACACCTGGATCCTGACTTTTGCCAACTGCACCCTCTCGGGCAACCTGCTCAGCCAGGCCGCGCCCATGGGCGTGACCCTCACCGATGAATCTGCGGTGCGCCTCAACGGCGGGTACGTCTGGCGTGAACTCCGCGGCAACCCGGCGAGCGTGAGCAACCCTGACATCTACGATGTTGAGGGCCAGGTAACCCTCACGACGGACGGTGATGGCGACGGTACTTTCGGCAACGAGTTCTGGACCCACGTGGTCAATGTCGATGCGCACCTGGTGTGGGATGGCTCGGACTGGGAGCCCAATGGCGGCGCCTGTGCCGGCGAGGCGGTGGACTTCGACGAGGACGATACCACCTCCAGTGGTGACAGCTGCGCCGACGACACCGACATGGTCAACGACGCGTTCTTCCAGGCCGACGGCTGGTTCTGGGAATAAGCCTGAACCCGCAAATGACTCATCAGGCCGGGTCCCCGAAGCGGGGGCCCGGCTTTTTTGTGCCCGGAGTGTGCCCTGCCGGGCGCCGCCCCGGAGTAATCAGCCGGGCCCCTTTCCCATTCCCGGCCCGGACGGATAGAATGCGGCCCATTCTGGCGGCGGAGCAAGAGGAGCAAGAGGAGCAAGCGCGATGAAAGCATATCTTGTGGCGGCACTGACGTGCCTGACGGTAATGGGGTCCATGGCGGCCTGCAGCGACGACGTGAGCGCACTGCTGCCGGGCATCTCGGTGGGCGAGAGCCCGGTCGAATACAGCGGCGCGGAGATCGCGGCAAATGCGGAGATGATCTGCAGCGGCGGCTGCGACGGGGTGCTCGAGGATCCCACCGCTTCGGCGTCGAAGGCCGTGACCTATCCCGACAACGATGCACTGCGGGAAATGGTGCTGTTTTTCGGCGTGTCGTGGCTGTATTTCAACGAGATCGAAGACACCGATACCTACATGGACAAGATCGCCGGTCTTGAAGAAGAAACCGAGCTGACCTTCAACACCACCCGCACGACCAACTGCAATGCCACCGGCACCGAGGGCGGCGGCCTGGGCGATGCAAGCGACGGTGTGATCGTGGAGACCTTTGTGGGAACCCGTACCTACGACAGCATGGGAGTAGTGGAGGGCACCGACCGCGAGTACTGGCGCACCTTTACCTTCGTCAACTGCCTGATCGCGGGTGACCTGCTGGACGAAATGGGCGCAGGCGTCGGTAATGGCAGCGCCATTCGTCTCAACGGCACCCTCCGCCTGCACAGCCGCTCGCCCGCGGAAGCCTCCCCGAGTGATCCCTTTCTCGACGAGTCGCACGGTCAGATCTTCCTTTCTACGGACCAGGACGACGACGGCACTTTCGGCAGGGAGTTCTGGACCCATGTGGTGAACATCAACGCCCTCAAGAGCTATGATGGCGAGACATCTGGTTACAACGGCGGGATGTGTGCCGGCGAGGCCGTCAAGTTCGGCACCGGTGAAGGTGCGGACCAGACCGAAGAGGACGACGGCTGCGCAGCGGATACCGACGGCGCTGACGATGCCTTCTGGCCGGCAAGCCAGGTCGCCGGTTGTTAGACCGGTTCGTTGGGTTTCCAATAGAAAAATGGATACGGCCGGGCGCCCCTGGGGCGCCCGGTTTTTTAGGTAGTTGGAGCAACGGGTGGGGCTCGTTTCTTCTCGCGTTGGGAGAAGCTAGACTGGTGCCCGTTTCCAACCATGCAAACGAGGAGCAAATGCGATGAAAGCGTATCTTGTGGTGGCACTGGCGTGTCTGACAGTCATGGGCTCGATGGCGGCCTGCAGCGACGACGTGACCGCACTTCTGCCGGGCATTTCGGTGGGGGCAAGCGATCCCTCCTATAGCGGGGTGACCCTGGCCGAGGGGGCCGAGTCGGACTGCAGCGGTTCGTGCGACGGCGAACTCGACGATTTCGGTTTGCCAGCAGACGTACCCAGTGAGGATGCGACTGCACTGCTCAACCTGGTTCGTCTGTGGAGTACCATGTGGCTGGGCGATGGTGACATCCAGGCGTCCGACAAATATCTGGATACAATCGCCGACTTGGAAGAGGCGACCGAATTGACCTTCAATACCACCCGCACGGTCAACTGCAATGCCACCGGCACCGAGGGGAGCGCCCTGGGCGATGCAAGCGACGGGGTGATCGTGGAAACCTTCGTGGTGACCCGTGAATACGACGACATGGGGGCGGTCATGGGGAGCGACTACGAGTACTGGCGTACCGTTACGTTCATCAACTGTCTGATTGAAGGCGACCTGCTCGACGAAGTGATGGCCGGTTCGGTCAAAGGTGTCGGCAATGGCAGCGCCGTGCGCCTCAACGGCAGCCATCGGCGACACTACCGGCAACCCTCCATGTTCATGGAGGGGGACCCTTTCATCCATGAATGGCGCGGCAATGTAATTCTCTCGACGGACCGGGACGATGACGGCACCTTCGGGCGCGAATTCTGGACCCACGTGGTCAACATCGATGCCTACTACTCCTACGATGGGGAGACTGAGATCGTCAACGGCGGCGTGTGCGCGGGCGAGGCCATCGACTTCGGCGAAGACGATGTGACCGCAACCGGTGACAACTGCGTCGAGGATACCGACATGAATGAAGACGCCTGGTTCCAGGCAACCTACGTGGTCGGGCCGTAAGGGCGCGGCCAAGCAAACTCGCGCGAGCACAAGCCGGGCCCCCTTCGCTGCAGAAGGGGGCCCGGCT
>JAGRBM010000623.1 GCA_020434085.1 Chrysiogenia bacterium
AAACGATGCTAACCCTATGGAGGTTTGAGACAATGGACATTCAGCAGATTCAGGAAGAGATTCGCAAGAACATGGAAGAAGTCCGCGCCAACGTGGAAAATGCGGTCAACTATCTCTCGGGCAGCGAGTTCCGCACCCGTGCGGAAGAGACCCAGGCGAAGATCGTGGACCTCGCAAGCACCGCTTCGCAGGATGCGCTCAAGCTCGCCCGCGAAGTTTCCGAGAAGGCCGTCACCAATGCCCGCCAGCTTCAGGGCGATGTGACCACGCGCGCCACCAGCCTGCTGGAGGACCTGCGTGCCTCGGCCACGGAGCTGCTGAGCACCGTGCGCAGCAAGGGCGACGACCAGAGCGCTGCCTGAACAGGACCGACGAACCGAGAGGACACTCCCGAGGCGATGAGTGAAGAAGAAGACAACGAGCGTGGCGGGGCCCGCAAGGACCCCGCCCAGCGCAAGGACAAGGTGATCCAGACGCGCGTGCCCAAGGATCTCGAGGGCACGCTCAAGGACGAGGCGGAAAAGCGGCGGGTCACTGTCTCGCAGCTCATCCGCACGGTGCTTGAAGACACCTTTCACCTGGTCGACAACGTCGTGGCCGAGTCCGCTTCGCTGGCCGAGAGCGTGCGCCGCGATGCCAAGCGCATCGCCGAGTCCGCCCAGGGTTTTCGCGTCCGCGGCGAGGAAATCCTCGTCCCGGCCGAGAAGGGCGGCACGCGCGCCCAGGAACTTCTCGATTCGGTCTATGCCTGGCAGGAAGTCCTCATGAACAAGGAAGCACGCTGCACGCGCTGCGGGACGAAGATCCCCGGCGGAGAGGCAGCTTACCGGGGACTGACCGAAGAGCCCGGCCTGCCGCCGGTATGGCTGTGCGGCGACTGCGTGGACGAAATCTAGGCCGCGCGGGACACAAGCGACCCACACAATCCCGAAAGTCCCCGTTATTCCCTTCTGGAGCGCATTCGCAACCGCGAATGCGCTCTTTTTTTGCGCAAATTCCGCCCCGGAGTAGGGTCAGGCCCTTGCACCCGGGCCCCAGGTTTGGCATGGCTATGGGCCGGGGGGAAATCCCGAAGCTACAGAGAAGCGCCCGACCGCGGGCGTTGCCCCTGCGCGAAATCCGCACCGGCCCGGGCCGAATCTCGGCCGGCGCAAATACTTACGAGAATGGAGCAATACCATGGCATTTGAACTTCCCGCACTGCCCTACGACAAGGCTGCCCTCGAGCCGCACATGAGCGCCAACACCTTCAGCTTCCACTACGAGAAGCACCACAACGCCTATGTGACCAACCTCAACAAGCTCACCGACGGCACCGACCTGGCCGGCAAGAGCCTCGAAGAGATCATCAAGGCCACGGCCGGCGACGCCGGCAAGGCCGGTATCTTCAACAACGCCGCCCAGGTGTGGAACCACACCTTCTTCTGGAACTCCATGAAGCCCAAGGGTGGCGGCAAGCCCAGTGGCAAAATCGCCGAGGCCATCGACAAGAGCTTTGGCAGCTACGACAAGTTCGTCGAAGAGTTCTCGGCCGCAGCAGCCACCCAGTTCGGCAGCGGCTGGGCCTGGCTCGTCAAGGACGGCGACAAGCTCGCCATCGTCAAGACCGCCAACGCCGGCAACCCCATGACCGACGGAAAGACGCCGATCCTCACCCTCGACGTGTGGGAGCATGCCTACTATCTGGACTACCAGAACCGTCGCCCCGACTTCATCAAGACGTATCTCGAAAGCCTGGTGAACTGGGACTTCGCGAACGCGAACCTCGGCTGAACCGTTTCAGACGCAAACGAAAAAGCGCGCCCCAAAGGGGCGCGCTTTTTTATTCAATCAGGCCAAAGCCTCAGGCAGGAAGC
>JAGRBM010000624.1 GCA_020434085.1 Chrysiogenia bacterium
CGCAGCAACACGTAGGCCTCGGCGAGTTTTTCCTCGCGCCCGCGCCAGCTTCGAATCAGGTAGTCGGCAATGGCCAGTGCGGCGGTCGCCGTGAGCGTGGAGAGCCCGCCAATGGTAAGCACCCAGGCCAAGTCGACCTTGCCGTCCACGATTGGCGGCGCCGTGAGAATGGGGGCGTGCGGGATGCGGCCGAGCTGCTCTGCGACGGTCGTGCCGAAGAGAATGAGCACAAAGGTGCCAAGCGCCGCAAGCATCTGCGCGCGCTCGAAGAGCAGAAAGCCCACCACACCGGCGGCCAGCACCAGGGCGAAGGCAAAGGGGCTCGTCCACGGCCCCAGCAGGTAGCAGAGCGCCCCGTCGGTGAGCGCCAGGTATTGCAGGCACGCGCTCGCATACAGGCGATGATCGGGGCGCCGCTTTCGAATACGGATGCCGACGAGCAGCAGCGCCGCCCACCCGGCCGCGACGGCCCACATCCACACCGAGAGCAGCGTGAGCACCTCGCGGTCGGCGTAGGGGGCGGCCTCCGGCTCGCCGACAATCCGCGCGCTGATGAGCGCGTAGTCGATGACAAACCCGAGCGTCGCCGCGCAGACGAGCAGCCCCTTGTCCACCAGGCTCCACTCGAGTGGATTTCCCACCCGCGAGAGCACCCGGGCGAGCAGCCCCCGCCGCGCAGCGGTTTTGTCGGAAACCCCTTCCATGGCCGCAGCATACCCAATCGCACGCCCCGGGGAGGATCTCGCCAGAGAATCTAGACAAACCTGTACACCGCTGCCGACAACCGGCCCTTCAGCTCGAGAAATCGCTTCAAGCTCGAATTTTATACCAGTAATTTCAGTTAGTTGCATAATTTAGACAAAATGTAATTGACAGGCGACCAAATCTATACATAATCTGGACGTCGACGAGGTAAGGAAAGCAATGAGCAGCCCGACCCACAGCGAAATGAGCGAGCCCCCTGAGGGCCGCTACCGCATCGGTGCGGTGGCAAGCCTGACCGGGATCTCCGCCCATGCCCTTCGCGTGTGGGAGCGCCGCTATCAGACGGTCTGCCCGGCACGCACGCCCGGCGGCGACCGCCTCTACAGCGAGCGCGACGTCGCGCGCCTCCAGCTCATCAAGCGCCTGCTCGAACGCGGGCACACCATCAGCGAGCTCGCCGCGCTGGAGAAGGCCGAGCTGCTCGCCCTGCTCGAGCGCCACGCCGCACCTGCACGGACCACGGACGCACCCGAGCCCCGGCCCGGCCTGCTGGATGTTCGTCAGGCGTTCATGGAAGCGCTTGCCACAATGGAATTCGAAAAGGCCGAACGCGTGCTCTCGCGGGCAGCGGTTTCCCTGGATCCGCGCTCACTCGTCTTCGACATCGTCGTCCCGATTCTCCATGAGGTGGGTGATCGCTGGGAGCGCGGCGAACTGCGCATCGCCCACGAGCACGCGGCCAGCGTCATCCTTCGCAACCTGCTGGGCGCGCTGATTCGCACCTTCAGCTCCGACGAAAAAGCGCCCGGCATCGTAGTGAGCGCGCCGGCAGAGGAAGTCCACGAGTTCGGCGCCCTGCTCGCAGCCATGATCGCCGTCTCGCATGGATGGCGCGTGACCTATCTTGGCCCCAACCTGCCGGCCGCTGAGATCGCCCATGTCGTAGAAGTGCGAGGAGCACAGTTTCTGCTTCTCTCACTCGTGCTGAGCGGTGAGCCCTCGCGCGAAGCCGAGCTTCGGCGCCTGAATGAGCTGCTCGCCCCCGAAACCCGAATCATTGTCGGCGGACATGCCGCCGGCGAAGCGAGCGCGTGGTTGCCGCGCGCCCGGCAAATCAGCTCGCTCGAAGGACTCGAGCGCTTTCTCAAACAACAACAGGATCAAATCGGACCGCGCCCGCTCTAACGGCGGCAACCCACAGGAGGATTCCATCATGGTCAGACTCGCCATTCTCGATGAAGCCATCAACTCACAACTCCAGGAAAATCCCGACGGTCTGGGGGAAGTTGAAGTCGTCTTTGCCGGCAAAGACCTGCCCAGCCTGAGGCGCAAGGGCGCGCTGAGCGCCAACGCCGTCGTTGTCGATCTCAACCTGCTCGGCGAAGACCCCGCCCGCGAGCTCGACACCATCGTCGATCAGTGCGGCGCGGAAATGGCGCTGGTGCTCTACCAGTATGCCAAGCGCGACCTCATCACCCGCCTCTCCGAGGGCAAGAGCCGCGCACTCAAGGTCCCCGTGCACCTAGGCGGCCTCCGGATGCACCTGCTCGGACTGCTCGTCCGGGACATTTTCAACGCCAACGCCCCGCAAGGCGCACGCGCCTGAGCGCCCACGGAAAGGAAACCGCCATGCGAACCATTGATCGGGACTTCGAAGCGCCCAAGCGCATTTTCAGTACCAGACAGATCGGAAAGATTCTGGAGCTGAAGCCCAAAGTCGACTGCGAGTGCCCCAACCACCTGGCGTCCATCGTCTCGAGCCTTTGCGCCTTCGAGGAATACTCGAAGAACTGCGAGGACCGTAACGAGGCCGACGCGAAGATTCACAGCATGCTCTATCGCGAAACCGCCAATGCGCGCGGCGTGATGGAAGATGCGCTCAAGAAGCTCTGCGACTTTGAGCAGATCGCGCTCGACTGAGGAAGCCCCATGCAAGCCATTCCGGAAATTCGGATACGCACCGGTGAGAGACCGGCAAACCCGCGCGGCCAGTTCGTCCTTTACTGGATGAGCACTGCCCGCCGGCTGGAGTGGAACTTTGCACTCGATCACGCGATTGCCCGGGCCGGGGAACTGGAATTGCCGCTGGTCATCGTCGAAGCCCTGCCCCTCGAGTACCGCTGGGCCAATGCGCGCCGCCACCGGTTCCTCCTCGACGGGATGGCAGACAACCTCGAATACGCGCGTGCGCGCCGGGCGCCCTACTACCCCTTTGTGGAGCGAAAACCCGGCCAGTGCGACGCACTGCTTGGGCTGCTGGCGGCGCGCGCAGCACTGATTGTTAGCGACGAATACCCGATCGATGCGCCGGCACTCATCGACGCTGAAACTGCGGCAACGCTCAAGGCACCGACGGAGTGGGCGGACTCCAATGGTCTGATTCCCCTTCGCGCAGCGCCGAAGGCATTTTCCCGCGCCTATTCCTTTCGCACCTGGATTCACCGCGTCCTCCATGAACATCTGCTCGAAGCCCCTACCCCCCACCCGCTGGAGGGAGCGGATCGCGACCCAATCCGCTCCCTTCCGGCGGCCCTCCTTGCCGAAATCTGCCGGCAATGGCCGGCAGCCAATGCGCAGGAACTCTCGCGCGAATTCGCCCTGGAGACGCGGCTCCCCATTGCCCAGCGCCCCGCCCCCACCGATGAAGCGGGCGGCTTTTCAAGCGCCCATGCCGCGCTGGGCAGGTTTCTCAAAAGCGGACTGCCACACTACGAGCGCGACCGCAATCACCCCGACGCGCATGGCGCGAGCGGCCTGTCCCCCTGGCTGCACTTCGGACACCTGAGCACCCACGACATCGTCCACTACCTGCTCGATCTCGAAGACTGGGATCCCAGCCGACTGGGCACGCACGCCCCCGGACAAAAGGGTTTCTGGGGCCTTGGCGCGCCAGCAGCCGACTTTGTCGACGAACTCATCACCTGGCGCGAAATCGGCTTCAACTTCTGCCATCACCGCGCCGACTACGACCAATTCGAATCACTACCTGATTGGGCACGCCGCACGCTGAACGAACATGCGCGCGATACGCGGCACGAACACTACCGTTTTGACGAACTCGAGCAGGCGCGCACCGGCGATCCGATCTGGAACGCCGCCCAGGCGCAGCTTCTCGAAGACGGACGCATGCACAACTACCTGCGCATGCTCTGGGGCAAGAAGATTCTCGAATGGTCGGCGAGTCCGAAGGACGCGCTGGCAACGATGATCGAGCTGAACAACCGCTACGCACTCGATGGCTGCGACCCCAATTCCTACAGCGGAATCTTCTGGGTGTTGGGCCGCTACGACCGCGCCTGGGGCCCCGAGCGTCAGATCTTCGGAAAGATTCGATACATGAGCAGCCAGAACGCACGCCGCAAGCTCAGGATGAAACAGTATCTGGAACGCTACTCCGATCAACCACGCCAGGATGCCCTGCTCTAGCACACGGGAGGAAACCCAATGGACCGCACTCAACTTCACCAAGTCAGCCCCGCGCTGGAAGCGCGCAGCCAGCCGCACGCAACTTCCAGGACCGAGCTCCACCCGCGCCCCCGCGTAGTGGTCAGCGAGTGCCTGGGTTTCGAGGCCTGCCGCCACAACGGGCAGATTATCCGCGATGACTTTGTGAGCGCGCTTCGCCCGCATGTCGATTTTGTGAAGATCTGCCCGGAAGTCGCCATCGGACTCGGCACGCCCCGCGAGGCGCTACGCCTGGTGGAGAGAAAGTGGCAACTGCGCATGGTGCAACCGGCTACAGGCAAGGACTTCACCCACGAGATGGAGAGCTTTGCCACCGAGTATCTCAAGGCGCTGGGTCCGGTGGACGGCTTCATTCTCAAGGGCCGATCGCCATCGTGCGGGATCAAGGACGCCAAGCGCTACCCGCTGGCGGAAAAATGCGCGCCCGCCGGGCGCGGCCCCGGCGTCTTTGGTGCTCGCGTTCTGGATCTGTATCCCGGCCGCGCCATCGAGGACGAGGGCCGCCTGCGCGACGGGCGCATTCGCGCCCACTTTCTCACGCAGCTCTATACGCTTGCCCGCTTCCGCGAGCTGGAAAAGAATCCCACGCGCGCGGATCTGATCGCATTTCATGCAGGCCATAAGCTCCTGCTGCTCGCTTACAACCAAAAAGAGATGCGTAATCTCGGCGGCATTGTCGGCGCCATGAACGGACGGGAGATCAGGGAGGTCTTTGCCGATTACCGCGAGGGCCTTGAGCGAGCCATGTCGCGAATGCCGCGCCATCGCTCCCACATCAATGTGCTCGAACATGCCGTCGGTTATTTTTCGGATGAGGTCAGTCGCTCCGAGCGCAATCACTTCACCCATCTACTGGGCGAGTTCGCCGAAGGCCGCGCCCCCCTGAGCGTGCCAGCGAGCGTCCTTCGTTCCTGGACCGAGCGATTCGACTCCGACTACCTGCGCGGTCAGGTCTACTTTGCCCCCTACCCCAAGGAACTGACGATCAACCGCCAGGCCTTGGCGAAAGGACTCCTTCCTGCGTAGAGTGCGCGGGAAGGAGTCCTTGTTTTGTCCAGGCAGCTCGACAACCTCAGGCAGCAGGCCCTCGCCTTTGCCGGCGAGTTGGCCGACGCCTCGCTGGCGCGTCCCACCACGCGCGAGCAGTGGCTCGAAGTCCTCGCGCGCCTGAACAAACGCGGCTGGCTGGGCGGCGGGCTCAAGGATCTCTCCGAGGCAGGCGCCGTGCTGGAGGGGCTTGCCCGCGGCGGTGCCGACGCCGGCATTCCCATGACGCTGACCGTGCACTTCATCATGGCGCTGTGGGTACTCGGCAATTTCTGCCCCGAACAAAGCGATCAGGTGCTGGGCAGCGGCGGCCTGTGTTGTATGGCCGCCAGCGAGCCCAAGGTGGGCTCCCATCCCCGGAAGATCCAAACCCGCGCGGTCCTGGATGGCGAGCGCTGGAAGCTCACCGGCACGAAGGTCTTCACCACCGGCGGGCCGCTGGCATCGCACCTGCTGGTGCTGGCTGTGTGCGGCGAATCCGGCGAGGGACGCGACCTCGGGCTGTTCCTTGTTCCCACGAGCGATCCCGGCGTGCGGGTCGAGGAGATGCCCACGCACCCGGGGCTCGAAGCCGCCCTCCACGGGGCGACCACTTTCGAGAACGCCACCGCCATCGCCCGCCTTGGCGGCACCGGCACCGCCAAGAACGGCTGGTCGCAGATCGTGCGCCCCTTCCGCCAGTGGGAGGATTCCCTGCTGCAAAGCTGGGTGGCGGGCCTTGCCTGGTACCAGACCCGCGCGGCGCTTCCCGGACTTGAGAAGCACGGCATCTCCGAGTTGCTTCGCGGCCGGCTGATCGCATGCACCGAGGCGCTCGCAACACTCGCCCGCGACGCTGCCGCGAGCCTGCTCGACGAGCAGGCGGGCGTAAGCCGCGAGTCGCTCATCGCGCGTCGCTATTCGTTCTTTGAAATGCTGCGGGCAATGGAAGCGCTGGTGAGCGAGGTTCGCGGCGCGCTCCCGGACGCGCCGCCCTCCGAGCTGGCCGCGCTGCAGGGGCTGTTCAATCAGCTTCGCTTTGCCGCGCGTTCGCGCGAGACGCTGCTTGCACAGGCCGCGCGCCTGCCGGGCTAGCGCTACTTCGTCTCGACTTCAGTCCACCAGTTGGGAGAGGCGCTCTCTACCTCACCCGACTCATGCAGGGAGTTCGCCAGTTCCAGCGACTTCATCCCGGCGGGCGTATCGAGCACGTAGATCTGCCTGCTTTGGGTCAGCTTGCGTTGCACCGTGAGCCCCTTTGCCGCAATCCACGCTGCGCAGGCCTCGTCGGACATCGCCGAATCGAAAGTTACGATCACCCCGCCCGGAAGCGCGCGCCTGCCGCGGCCGCCGCGGTTATTGAATACCGGCGAGAACTTTCCGCCGGAAGCGCGTGCGGCCTTGGCACTTGCTGAGATGGAGTCCTCCGCCGAGCCCGCACCGGCCTTCCAGAAACGCACGCCTCCCCTGGCCTCGCCCGCCGCTTCGAGTCCCGGCGCCGGGGGAGCCGCCTTTGCAGGCGTCCGCTCTCCATCGAACTGCGCAATCAGTTCGGGGTCGAGATGAATCGTTCGCTTTCGCGCGCCGTCGTACCAGTAGTAGCTCGCACCGGTAACCGGCTTTGCCTTCGAACCGCTCGCCAGCACGGGGCTTCCCCAAAGC
>JAGRBM010000625.1 GCA_020434085.1 Chrysiogenia bacterium
AGTAGCGCGCACTCTCGCGGAACTTCATGGCCTTGCCCACCGGCAGGGAGTTTTCCATCACGTGGGAACCGTCGAGCGGGTAGACCGGCAGCGAGTTGAACACGCACAGCGCCAGGTTGATCATCGTGGCGTAGATGCCCATGGACACGACGGCCTGGATGAGCGAGGCGTTGCCCGGGTCGGAACGCAGCGCGCCCATGAGGGCCGGAAACGAGAAGCGCAGTGCCAGCCCGACCACAATGGCCATCATCAGGTTCGAGAGCGGTCCGGCGGCGGCAATGATCGAGTCATCGCGGCGCGGGCGCTTGAGGTTGCGGATGTTGATGGGGACGGGCTTGGCGTAGCCGAAACCCACCAGAAACAGCATCAGGGTGCCGATCGGATCGAGGTGGGCCAGCGGATTGAGCGTGAGGCGCCCGGCCCGCTGGGCGGTGTCATCACCCAGCCGGAAGGCGGCAAAGGCATGGGCGAACTCATGCACCGTGAGCGAGAAAAGGAGCACGGGCACGATCATCACAATGGCTTCGGGTTCGAGTCGAAACAGCATGAATACCTGTCCTGCACAGGGCGGCCTGAGCGGGGGACACTATCCCGGCAGGCAGGCGGGGGCAAGGGGAAGCAAAGGGCTTTTGAGCCCCGGAGAAGGCGATTTCGGGCGCGATTACCGGGCTTTGGGTTTGCCGCCGCCGGAGCCGCCGCCGTCGCCGCTGCCTGAACCGTTACCGGCGCCCTGCTTTGCGGGTTTGGCGGGTTTGCCAAAGCTTGGCGCCGGGCCGGTTTTTTCGAGCGGGATGTCGTCTTCGGCGCTCTCGGGCTGGCCCATGCGGGTCAGGCGCTTATCGACCCGGTTGAGGTAAGCCTCGATGTCACGCTGCTCGCCCTTGTTGATGCGCTTGTCGGCGCGTGCTTCCTTGAGCTTGCCCAGCGCCGCATCGAGGTCTTCCTGGCAGCGCTTGACCCGGTTGGCATCGGGTCCAGCGGCGGCTTCTTTGGCCTTGGCCAGGCGGGCAGTGAGGGCGTCGATGCGCCCCTGGATTGCATCGAGTCGCTCGGCCTGGCGCTTGCTTCGGCGCTCCTGCTGCGCGGCCTTACGCGCCTCGGCGCGCTCGGCGCGCTGCTCCGGGGTGAGCGGCAGTCGGGGCTTGGGCGTCTCTCCATTTCGGGCTTTCTCGCGTTGGGCGTGCTCGACCGCCTGCTTGCGATACCAGGGAACCGACTCATCGTCGGCCTGTGCCGCATGGGGACCCGCAAACAGGGACGCAATCAGGGCAATGAGAACTGCGAGTGCAAGCTTCATGGGATTCTTCCTTCTCTCAAACCAGAGCCGCTCCCCACGTTCGGGGGAGCGGCCGGCAGTCTAGTTCAAGCGCGAATCGTTATTCGCTGGCTGCATCGGCAGCAGGAGCGGCCGCATCACCCTCGGGCGCTTCGTCGTCGGCGCCCTCGCGGTAGGGGCAGTCGGGCTTGTCGCACTTGCCCGTGCACTGGTTGGTGCAGGGCTCGCCGTCGGCACAGATGTGGGGCTTGCCGCGCGGGCACACGCCCTCGGGATTGCCTTCGCACTTCTTTTTGGGTTGGGCGCAGACGCCGTCTGCGCCTCCCTTGCACTTGGACTTGTACGGGCAAGCATCGCCTCCGGGACAGTTGGCCTCATGCGGGCAGGCCTCCCCGCCAGGGCAGGGGCCCTTGTGCGGGCAGACAATGCCGTCGGGGCCCTGACCGTCGCACTTCATCTTCTTGTGCTTGCAGACGCGGCCCTCTTCATCGCCGCGGCAGCAACCGGCCTTCTTGTGCTTGGGGCAGTACTGGCCCTGCGCGGCGTCGTCGTGATGACCATGGTGAGGTCCCTTGGGACCGCAGGCGCTGGTGCCCATGGCCAGGAACAGGGCGAGCAGCAGCGCGCTCAGTGTGGTGATTCGTTTCATGTGATTCCTCCAGAGATGTGCTTACTGCCGGGCGGCGCCTCTCTACGCGCGGCGCTGTGCCCAGCCCATGTAGCTGATCTTCGTATCGGAGCTCGCGCGGCTCCGGATTCTATCGCCAAGCTGCGCATAGTTGAGCATGCCCAGCCGAAACTGCAAGAAGGATGAAACACTCTTAATCGGCCCGGCCGCCGGGGAGAGCCCGACGGTGTCCCGGTTTTCCAGTCCGTGGCGGGCCATGGCGGCGCTGAGCTCTTCGGGCTTGATAAACATGTCCCAGACGTGGACGTCGGGGGGTAGCAGGCGGGTGAGCGGCCAGTCCTGGAGCATCTTGATCATCACGAGCCGGCTCTGGGGCGTGCGGTTGATGGTGTCATAGAAGTAGTAGCCGCCTGGCTTTACCACCCGCGCGGTCTCGGCGATCACCTTGTCGAGATCGCTCACGTGTTCGAGCACGTCGCAGCAGTAGACCAGGTCGAAAGCAACGTCCTCGAAGGGGAGCTGCTCGCCGCTCCCGTGGACGTAGTCGATCGTGAGCCCGCGGCTCCTCGCGTGGGCGCGGGCGGCCTCCAGCAGGTCGGCGGCCGGATCGAGACCGGTCACCTTGCAGCCGAGGCCGGCGAACTCTTCGGCCAGAAAGCCGCCGCCGCAACCGATGTCGA
>JAGRBM010000626.1 GCA_020434085.1 Chrysiogenia bacterium
CCAAATGCGCTTCATCTACCCCTACTCAGTTCTGCCCGATCGTTTCGTCAGCGGTATCAGCTGAACAGCCATATGATACACCTCGGAATCGCCCGGGTCGAGGTCCCTGGCCGCCTCACGCAGCAGATCGTCCTCAAACGCCGAAATTCGTTCTTTAAAGTCCTCAAACTGCTTCTTCGAGAGGGTCAGGGTGAGCGCCGTAAAATCGCGCTGCTCGACCGGCACGTCGTCCAGTGCGCCCGAGGCCAGCTCGAGCATCTTGCGGTGGAAGTTCCGAATCGCCAGTGAGTGCAGGTTTTCCGGCGTGGCCAGGTTGGGATCTGCCGGACGCAGCCGGCCGCTCTCATCGCGCTGGGCAAGGCCCGTGTCCACCAGGAGCTTGAGCAGCCGGCGGGCCGCTGCCTCGGTCACCTGGGGGTTGAGCCGCTGGGCCATCCAGGCCGGGTCTTCCTCGAAGTCGGGCAGGTTGAGCATCTCGCGCATGGCCAGACCGAACCACTCGGAATAGATCTCGTACTGTTCCTGTCGCAGCTTAGCGATGCGGTCCTGCCGAACGGAGGCCTTCTGCAGGCGCGTGTAGTAGTGGTTGCGGTCCTCGTCGCTCTTGGCCTGGGTGAAGAGCACCAGCGCCTCGAAAAGCTCGATTTCCTTGCCCTTGAGCCCCAGAGCCTTGGCAAAGCGAAAGATCGACTCGTTCGAGAGGTTGCTCTTTCCATCGATCACCAGCTTGAGAAAGCTGGGGGACGCGTACCCGGCCCTTTGCGCGAAAGAGCGATAGGAAAACCCGCGGCCCGACTTCCGCAGATAGAGGACCATGTCATTTAAATAAGTCCGGTAATCGTCATAGAGTTCGGGTGTTGGACGCACAGGTGTACTGTCATTTGATGAGGTCATCACCACACTCCTGAAAGCCCCTTGAGCATTCCCGTTGGAATACTCAAGGCAAATATACACTTAGAAGGCAAAAAATCCACATCAGGCGGGGTTGAGCGGATTTGGCAACCGTACAGTCATTCAGTTGTAATCAGCGAGTGCACTCCCACACGCGCTACCGGCGTTCTGCCGGACGCCGGACCCCTCGGCCGCCCTGGAGGCTCAGAGAGACAAGCGGGAACCCGGAAGTGCTTCAAAGTATACCAGATTTTCCGCTGGACTACCCGGTTCTGGAGCGCCGGCTCCGGGGAATTCCTCCGCGGTTGCGATGCCGGATTTCGTAGCCCTGTTTCTGAAGATTCTGAATCTTGCGAACCAGCGTCGACCTGGCGATGCCGAGCACTTCCGACGCATGGCTCTTGTTCCAGTTGTGGTGCGCCAGCACATCGAGGATGTGATCGGCTTCCACTTCAGCCAGGGTTTTGAATCGTCGGGCCATCGGCGTTGCTTCGTCATGGTGGAACGACGCTAACGCCCGATGCGCCAGCATTCGTGAACCACGCTGTCTGACTGACAGAGTACATACCCCAGTCCGACGAGGTCGAAAAGGAATTTTGTGCGTTTCACCCCCCAACCGTTTCATATTGAATCAGTTGGAGCGTTATGACGCAAGAAAAGTCGCTCCGCTCGGTCACTGTACAAAGCTGTCAGTATTGTTTGAAGCCCGAACCAAGCCCCGAGCCGGCACGACGCCCGGCGCGGGCCTTTCTCAGGCAGGCTCGCGCACGGCCCAGCCTTTGTCGCTGGCGAACTCGCGAACCAGGCGGCTGGCCTGTCGCGCGCTCACCGGCGAGGAGAAGAAGAAACCCTGCCCATAATGACAGCCCATCGATGCCAGCAGGTTGGCCTGCTCGTTGCCTTCCA
>JAGRBM010000627.1 GCA_020434085.1 Chrysiogenia bacterium
AGCTGGGCGTGGGTGACCGCAGCCGCCAGAGCGTCGGTGGCGTCTGCGGGCAGTTTTTCGGCGATTCCGAGGACCAGCGAGACCATTTTAGCCACCTGATCCTTCTCGGCGCGGCCCTGCCCCACCAGGGATTTCTTGATTTCCATGGGGCTGTATTCATGGACCTCCGCCCCTGCGCGGGCGCAGCAGACCACCAGCGCGCCGCGCACGTGGGCAAGCTTGATCGTCGTCTGGGCATTCTGGTGATAGAAGGGCGTCTCGATGGCGGCCTCTGCCGGACCGTGCAGCTCGCAGATCTCCATCACCGCGTCGTGGATCTCCACCAGGCGCCCGTTGAAGTCCTTCGACTTCGGACGCACCACCCCCGCGGCGATGTGGAACTGCCGCGAACCCTCCACGCGAATCACCCCCCAACCGGTAGCCACCGAACCGGGATCGAGACCGAGAATGATGCGCGAGGGTTTCATGGGAAGAGCGTAGCACGAAACAAAAAGCGCCGCTTGCGCGGCGCTTTTTCTCGGTCAGTTTCGGGAATTTCGCTCAGCCGGCGAGTTCTTCGAGCAGGGCGTCGTCCATCTCGAAGTTGGCCCAGACGTTCTGCACGTCGTCGACGTCTTCGATGCGCTGCATGAGGTTGAGAAACTTCTTGGCGTTCTCGCCCTCGAGCTTGATCTTCGTACTGGCTTCCTTGGTGATCTCTGCAGATTCGATCTTGTAGCCCTTGGCTTCGAGGGCTTCGCGCACCTCGATGAAGTTCTCGAATCCCGTCACCACGTCCCAGGTCTCGCTGCCGTCTTCGACGTCGTCGGCGCCGGCCTCGAGCGCGGCTTCCATGATGGCGTCTTCCTCGACGCCTTCCTTGGGAATGGACACATAGCCCTTGGTCTCGAACATCCAGGCCACGCTGCCCGATTCGCCCAGGTTGCCGCCGCCCTTGTTAAAGGCCGAGCGCACGTCGGCGACGGTGCGGTTGCGGTTGTCGGTCACACACTCGACCAGCATGGCGACGCCGCCCTGGCCGTAGCCCTCGAAAGTAATTTCCTCGAATGCCACGCCCGCGATTTCACCGGTGCCGCGCTTGATGGCGCGCTCGATGTTGTCCTTGGGCATGTTCTCACCGCGCGCGGTTGCAATGGCCGTGCGCAGCCGGGGGTTCATGTCCGGATCGCCGCCACCACCGTCGCGCGCGGCGATGGTGATTTCCTTGATCAGGCGCGAGAAAATCTTGCCGCGCCGGGCGTCTTCAGCACCTTTCTTGTGCTTGATCTTGCTCCATTTATTGTGTCCCGACATGGGGATCTCCTCACTACTCAGAGGGGCGCGGCATTTGTCTGCCTGTGGCCCCGAATCAGCGGCCTGTGCCGAAGGGGGAGGTTTAGAGCCGCCGATGCCCCGATGTCAACGGGAGGGGCGTTTCAGGGCAATTCCTCGCCCTTGAACTCGCAGCAGACCAGATAGATCTCGGAGCTTTCCTTGCGGCTGGCGTCGGGCTTGTGCTGCTTGACGCGCTTGAAGCGCTTCTTGGCGTCTGCGATGAGTTCGTGAGGAGTGGCGCGAGAAAATACTTTTGCAATGAAGTGCCCGCCGGGCGCGAGCATCTGGAGCGCCGTTTCGTAGATGGCTTCCACCAGGGCGAGCTGGCGGGCCGAGTCGGCATCGCGCACACCCGAGAGTTTCGGTGAGGCGTCGCTCATCACGACCTGCACCTTCTTGTCCTCGCCGCCAAAGCCCTCGCGCACGCTTGCGATGATCTCGGGGTCGGTGATGTCGCCCTGGATCTGCTTGACGCAGGGCTCGGGGATGGGATCGACCGGATCGAGGTCCACCCCGATGACGACGCCTTCGAGCCCCACCTTGCGGGCGGCCATCTGGGTCCAGCCGCCGGGGAAATTGCCGATGTCGAGGACCTTGTCGCCGCGCCGGAACAGGTGGAACTTCTTCTCGAGCTGTTCGAGCTTGTAGGCCGCGCGAGAGCGTTCTCCCTCACGTTTGGCTTTGTGGTAGTAGGCGTCTTTTCTCTGGTAGGCCATCTGCGCTTTCCGGCCCCTGCCGGGAGCCACATCCTATCAGGCGGGGACGAAAAACAAAGGGCGCGGTCCTTCCCGGATACTGGAAGGCCCGCGCCCTCGGGCGTTTCACTCGGGACTGGATCAGTCCATTTCTTCCTTGATGGTCGCCAGGGTCAGATCGATGCCCGCACCGATCACCTTGCCGGCCACTTCCCGGTAGCGCTCGGCATCGGCCACCACCGCGTACACGCTCGAGGAGCTGCTCGTGTAGCTGTAGTAGGGGATGTAGATTTCCGTGTTGTCGGAATCGACCTTCTGCAAACTACCGAAGTTCTCGCTGGTTTCGATGTTCCGGGTCAGGTTGATCTGACCGGCCGCCGACTGGGCGCCCAGGAAACTGTCCATCTTCGTCATGTTCGCGAACTTGGTCGTGGTGTTGTGACGCAGTGTCATGACGGGCTTGCACTGGGCGGCCGCCGTGTCGGAGAAGGTACCGCCGGACTTGTAGCACTTGGCGAAGTCGATCACGAAGGTCGGAGTCACGACGATCGCCTTATCGAGATCCTTGGCCAGGTTTTGCTCGAGAATGTCGGAACGGCTGCTCAGGTTGAACGCGCCGAAGACCGAGAGCGCGCCTTCCTCACCGGGATAGGTATAGGCGGGCATGCCCTTGGGCGTGACCATTACGAACTCGCCGCCGTAGAAGTCGATGGGCTTTGCCTCGCCCTTGCTGGTGTCCTTCTCCAGCAGCTTCTTCCAGTTCTCATTGTCGGCGTATTCGGAGGGATCGATAACCTTGAAACCGAGTCCCTCCAGGCCGCTCTTGAGCTTGGCCCAGTTCTCGTCGGCGATCTGCTGGAACACCTTGTCGTCGACATTGGCCAGGTTCATCGTCACCTTCACGCTGGCGCTGTAGCCGGCCCTGTTCGTGGAGCCCTGCGCGCTGGCGGCCGCGCCCTGACGGGTGTTGAACAGGAAGCGGACCGTCGGAATCACCAGGCGGATCTCATTGTCCATCGAATCGGCGTGGGTTTCATCGAAATAGTCGCCGGCAACTTCAGCCGGATTGGCACTGGCCGCGCTGAAATTGAACTCGTCGACCACGACCTCGCCGGGGTCGCCGATCCGGCCGCCGGTCATACGGTAGAGCATGGGGCCGCAGCCCTGGATCGTCAGAAATACGAGCGCGAGCGCGCCTACCTTCAACGTTGATGAACTTTTCATGCAATTCTCCTCCCGAAATCTATCGGTCCGGGCCCTGTGCTTGCTGTTTATTGGGCTCGAACCGGGCATTGCCGGAACGATAAGGAAGGAGGGGTCCGTACAAGACGCAGGACAAGCCCGTGGGCCTGCATCCCCTCCCGCCTCGCCGGATGCCTGAGCGGCGTTTAATAGTTTCGCACCCCCTGCAGCGTCAAGACGGAATATCCGCATCTCCACCGGTGCTAGTTGCATCTAAAGGGCGCAACAAGGGCCTCCCCAGGAACATTGGATGCCCCTATCCCGGAAGCGGTTGGGCCTGCCCCCTTGATCTTCAAACAGGACCGATCTAGTCTGGTTTGAAACCGGACCAGAAAAATCCGGTTTACCAGGAGCCACCCCGCCCCTTGGCGGCGGACCCCGATGATGATGACCCTCAACTGAGATCCACCAGGAGGTCCAACCAGATGAGCGAAACACAAAAAATCCCGCAGAGCGTCGCGGTCCCGCGCGACCGCCGCATCATTCCCATCAATGCCGAAGTGCGCAGCCTGCTCGGTCTCTACCTGAGCATGTTCCGCAACTACGACGAGGCAGCCCGCGCCGTCGAAGTGTCCAAGGACACCATCGCCAAGTATTTCGAGGGCAACCCCAACATTGCCTTCTATGTCTTCCGCCGCATGGTCAACGTCATGCAGGAACGCCTGCCGGCCGAGAAGATCCAAGCCGCCATTGCCGGCACGAAGATCGACGACCTGTTCTCCATGGCGCAGGAACGCAACGGCCAGCAGATCGACAACGTGATGTACGAAATATCCGAGGGTCTGCTCAAGGTGCTCAATTTCTACACCGAGCAGTTTCCCAGCCGCGCGAAGGCCGCGCAGAAGGTCGACGTCAACCCGCGTACCTTCAAGGCCTACCTCAAGGGCGACATTCGCAGCTTCCCGCGCCGCAAGTTCGAGGCGATGATAGAAGTGCTCGAAGAGAAAGGTCATACCCAGGCGCAGGTATTGAAGCGCGCGGGTGTAAAGACCCTCGAAGAGCTCCTTTCGGCCAAGGTGCGCCTCGAAACGCTCAACCTGAGCAAGCAGGACATCATCGCCGAGATCAAGAAGCTCTTCGAGCAGGGCACGCTCAAGAACAACCTGATCGAGAAACGCCTGCGCAACGCGGCCAACCGTATTTTCGGCAACTTCGGCAACGCCGTGCGCGAGGCCATGCGCGTCCTTGAAAAGGAACTGCACGAGAAGATCGAGGCCGACATCGACAAGGCCGATTTTGCCGACGCCTTCAAGGAGATCCGCACCCTGGAGCGCTACATCCAGATCTACGCGGCCAAGGAACGCGCCATCACCCGCAGCGCGGGACCGGCGGCCAAGAAGCGCTGGAAGGACGAAGTGCTCGCCATGAGCCAGCGCAAGAACAAGTTCAAGGCGGTGGTTTTCAAGGCCCTGCGCCTGAACGAGGCCGCAGGCGTGCCCAGCGACCTGGGCACCTTCGACGAGGAGCCGATCGAATACAGCCCCGAGCAGACCTATGAGCCCGGCAACATCCTGGTCCATCCCGAATACGGGCTCGGCCACGTGCTGGAGATCAACGACGACCGTCAGGCGATCATCACCTTCGGCCCGAAGGTGGGTGAAAAAACTCTGGTCATGAGCCAGCGCCGCGGCGGACCGGAGTTCTGGGGGCGATAAGCCCGTCGCAGAGAAACCTGAGAAACCAAGGGCGCGGCCCCTCCCCGGTGGGAGAAGCCGCGCCCTTCTTCTTGCAAGTTTGATGCTGCCCGGAGGCGCTGTTATCATCGCGCGCGCCTGATGGGCCCCGTGCGGCCCGCGATCAGATTCCAAGTGGAGCGACTCACCATGAGCGAATGCCTGTTCTGCAGAATCGTCACCGGCGAAATTCCCGCCGAAAAGCTCCATGAAGACGAGCACACCATCGCCTTTCGGGACATCAACCCGCAGGCGCCCACGCACTTCCTTGTGATTCCCAAGAAACACATCGAGACGCTGCTCGACGTCACGCCCGAGGACCACGAGCTCATGGGACGCCTCGTCCACACCGCCAACACCGTTGCGAAGGCCCAGGGCGTCGACAAGGCCGGCTTTCGCGCCGTGGTCAACTGCCGCGAACAGGGCGGCCAGACCGTCTACCACCTCCACCTGCACGTGCTGGGCGGACGGTTCATGAAGTGGCCCCCCGGGTGAGCGCACCGACCCAAAGCGAACACCCACTGCAGCAGAGCGCCCCCTTCGACTTCCAGGCGAAGTCCTTTGCCCTGTTGCTGGTGGCGAACTTTGCCTTTTTCCTGAGCTTCTCGCTCTATTTCCTCATCCCGCTCTACATCAAGAAACTCGGCGGTAGTGAGTCCGACATCGGCCAGATCATGTTTGCCGGCGGCGTAGCGACCCTGATTTCAATTCCGCAGGTCGGCAGCCTGATTGACCGCTACGGGCGCAAGCGTTTTCTCATTCTCGGCGCGCTGGCCATGGTCGTCGGTAACAGTGGCTACCTGCTCGTCGATCGCGTGGGCCCGATGATCTACGCGGTGCGCGTGCTGCAGGGCGCGTCTTTTGCTTTTGCTTTCACCACGGCAGGCACCATGGCGGCCGACTTCCTCGATCCGGCCCGCCGGAGCTGGGGCCTGGGGCTCTTCGGAGTCGCGACGCTGATTACCCACGCCATCGGCCCCTCGGCCGCCGAGTGGATCGTCGATGGCTGGGGCTTTGTCCCTCTGTTTCTGACCGGCACGGCGCTGGCCCTGTTTTCTACGATCATTGCCACGCAGCTTCCCGAGCCGGCGCAGGCGCCGGTACATCCCGAGCACCATGGCGCGCCGCCGCCGAGCTACTTCACCGTCATGCGCCGCTACAACCTGACCTTTGCGACCATTCTCAATTTCACCTGCGGCGCGGGTTTCGGCTCCATCATCATGTTCCTGCCGACCTACGTGGACATTCTCCACCTGCCGAAGGTCTCTCCGTTTTTCGTGAGCTACTCGCTGGTCGCGGTATTTTTGCGTCTTACCGCGGGCAGCCTGCCCGACCGCTACGGCAAGCAGCGCTTTATCATTCCCTGCGCCATCGGTTACGTGCTCTGCGTTGCGGCAACGTCCTATCTCGATTCGACGTTCTACCTCACCATGCTCGGCGGAGCCCTCGGCGTCGCGCACGGCATGCTCTACCCGGTACTCAATGCCCTCGTCGTCGACCGGGTCGAGGGAACGGGCGCACTGGGCAAGGGCATGGGCCTGTACGTGGGCAGCTTCAACGCAGGCGTGACAATGACCAGTCTCTCGTCCGGCTACCTTGCCGAGAGTTTTGGCTACCCGGCGATGTTCAGGACATCAGCCCTTGTCACCGCAGTGGGCGCGGCGCTCTATATCTGGAACGAAGTGCGCGTGCAGCGCAGCGCCCGCATGACGGCGGCCGCGTGAGTTGGAAAACATGGACCTGATCGAAGCCACCTGCATCACCCCCGGAGGGCGCGAGGAAGAAGAAGCGCTCACCTACGAGGAGCTCTTTGAGCTGCTTGTCGAGTGTTCGCCCAATCTCGAGCACCTCGAGCGCGCACTCGCGGGCGGGGACCTGCCCGTGCATGAGATGCGCTATGTCTGGACGCCCAGCACCGAGTTTGCCGAGTGGGTCGCACCGAAGATCGCGGCCCTTCCTGGCCCCGAGCCGGCGCGTCCCTTCGATCCGGCGTTGTGCGAGGCCGTCTCATTCCCCTACTCCATCGACGAGAGCGCCGAGGGACTGGGTCACTTCGCCGCCAACCAGGGGGTCTCTTTCCACCGGAGCGATCTCGAAGAGTCCCACATCTCCGTGCGCGGCATCGGGCGCGGGAAGCTTGAGCCCTCGCTCTGGCAACACCTGCTCAGCCTGCCCGGCGGGATCGGCACCAGTTACGCGGGATTTCACCTGGGAAATATGCTCGACCAGTACCGCGAACGCCTGGCACTGGCCCGCGTCGTTGCCCTGGTCAACGAACTTCAGAAGAGTCACTACCGCCCGGCCAAGGAGATGCTCGAATACCTGCTCTATTGCAGGCCCGATCAGATCGATCTCTACTTCAGTTGCAAACGCGAGGCATAAAAAAACTCCCGCCACCTTGCGGGAGTTTTTCGTTGAAGCATCTACCGGCTACTCGGCCGGTGTGTCGGCCTCTTCCATGGCCGGAACCGGATCTGGCTCGGGCACCGGGTCGGGCAACGCCTCGATGCGCTGGCGCGCCAGATCGAACTTCGGCGCCACTTCCAGGGCGGCCTCATACTGGGCACGTGCCTTTTCAAAACGCTCGGTCAACCGATACGTCTCACCAAGGTAGTAGTGCACCAGCGCCACGTTGCGCAGGCCAATCTCCTCGTAGTAATTGTCGAAGATCCGGATATAGAGTTTCTCCGCCTCTTCGTAGTTCTTTTCCTTGAAGAGATTCTTCGCTGCTTCGAGAAGTTCCTCGGGCGTGCGCGTGTCCGGGACCTTTTCTTTGCCGAGCGTGGTCTGGGCTGCCAGCGAGCGCGCCGGCTCGCCCCCCGCCTCGCCTTCGGTCGATCCGCTCAGTCCGGGCAGAACGATCTCGTCGAGCAACTTGCGCGCCTCGGCATGATCATCGGCACGGCTCAGCACGTCCTCGAGCAGCCCCTTGGCCTCTTCGAGCTTGCCGGCATCGATGTAGACCCGTGCAAGCTGAATGGTAATCGGCGAGAATCGCCCGCGAATCTCGATCGCCTTCTTCAGGTCTTCTTCACCCGGCGGATTCGCCAGTGCCCGGATGTAGTAGGCAAAGAAATCATCACCGTTCAGTTCAAGGGCGCTTTCGGCCGATGCCGCGGCAGCCTCGAGGTCGCCCTCGCCAAGCTGACCCAGCGCCACCGCATCGATGGCAATGGGGTCGTCGGGCGAGGCACCTGCAATGGATTCAGCCTTGATTCGCAGCTCTTCGAAGTCGCCTTCGACCGCCTTGCGGAAGGTTGCCAGCGTCACAATAAGCCCCTGCAGCGCGCGCAGGGGAACCGCCTCGGCCGGCACAGCATCGATGATATTCTCCATATCCGTGATCGCTGCGGCGTAGCCCTCGGGCGTATCCTGTGAGAGACGCGCGAAGATGTTGCGCAGGTCATTGCGATTGGCATCGGGAAGCCGCGCATCGAGAAGCCGGACCGGATCCTGCGCGGTCTTTGCAACCTTCTGGGCTTTCTTGCGGCCCGAATCACCTGCCAGCTTTTCCAGCGTCGGTCGAATGGACTCAGGCATCTTGGCGATCATGTCGGGATTCCTGACAACGCCAAAGTAGAACCCGGCGCCGCCGACGAGCAGGAGCACGACAAGCGCGATCGCAATTTTTGCGCCCATTCCCATGCCGGTATCCAGGTCGAAGTCGTCGTCAGGCAGTTCAAAGCCGATTGGCTCGGCCGCTCCCTTGCGAGCGCCGGCCGGGGCTCCCGGCGGCGGGGGCGGAGCCGGAGCCGCTGCCGCAGCGGCGGTACGCTCGGCATGGGCGGCATGAGCCTTGGCCACGGCTTCGGGCTCGGGCGGCCCCTCGTAGGGGACCTTGAGCATCTCGGCGATAATCTGGAAATTACCCGGCGGGATCCAGTCCCCGCCGTTCAACGAATACAGATCCTGCGCGCCCACGCGCTCGGCCTTGATCCAGGACTCGATCGTTCCAATGTCAGCCGGGCCGTAAACCAGCCCCAACCCGCTCTTCTTCACGCGCCAGTCGCCCTCGCCGGTAAAGCCGCCGGCATCGGGTTCGCCGCCTGCCGCCGGAGCGGGCGGAGGCGGCGGGGCTGCGGGAGCAGGTGGCGGCGGCGGAGCCGCCGGCTTGGGCGCAGCCGGCTGAGGTGCAGCGGGCTGCGGCGTACCGGCCATGGGTTTGTCAAAGAAATCGCCCACATCGGTCGGCACCCCAACGGGCGCGTGTTCGGCGGCCTCGACTTCTTCCTCGGCCGCGCTGTGGACGTGATCGGGCATACCGGCGTCCAGCGCGATGGGTTCGTCCTCACTACCCATGCGAGAGGCCGTCCGCGAGGTAATCGCCGCCGGATTGCTGGGCGCCGCGGCCGGAGCAGGCGCGGGTTCGGGCGCCTTCTTGCGCACCACGAATACGTGGGAGCACGAAGGACAGCGCACCTTGATGCCTGCGTCGGCGATTTTTGTCGGATCCAAGTTGTACTGCGCGCCGCAGCTAGGACACTTAACCTTCATCGAACGTCCCTGTTCCTTTGCCCTGATTCATTAACGCAGCCGACGGGCTTCACCGACACCGCTGGCTGATGAGATCCTGTACTTCCTGTTTACGATATTCGTTGAGCCCCTTGCATGCGTCGGCGCCCTTCCACGCAACGCAGGCCTTGCGCGAGTCGCCCGCGTAATCAAAGGCGTTGCCCAGTTCCATGCGCGCTTCGCACAGGGTCGGGTCCGATTTCACCGCACGGGTGCACTTGGCCGCTGCCTGCGCATACTCACGACGGTCCATGTAGATCTGGCAAATGCGGAAGTTGGCCTCGGCATGGTTGAGGTCGATGCGAATGATGTCGTTGAAGGTCTCGAGCGCCTTCTTGGCATTGCCGGCTTCCTTGTAGATCAGCCCCAGTTCCAGATTGGCCGGAATGTAGCGCGGGTTGATTTCCAGGACCTTTTCAAACTCCTGCTTGGCACGCGGGGTGTTGCCCGCCTCACGGAGCACCTGCCCCAGGGCGAAGTGCGGATCGAGATAGTCGTCCTTGAGCGCAATCGCCTTTTCAAACTGGTTCTGCGCCTCACCAAGCTTGTTCGTGCGGCGCAACGCGACACCGTACCAGTAGTGGTATTCCGGATTGCGTCCGCCCGCACTCGGGTCCTCGCCGTCATAGAAGACCGCGCGGCTGAGTTCGGTCTCCGCCGCTTCATTCTCGTTCTTGTCCAGATAGTTGCGCCCGAACCAGTAGCGGCCCGCCGCGAAGGCGGCGCGGATCTCGCGAAGTTGCTTGAAGTGCTCCTCGGCACCCTTGTAGTCGCGGACGCCGCGCTTGGCACGGGCCAGGTCGAGCAGAATGTTCACGCTGCGCGGATTGGATTCCAGTGCCTGCGAGAGATACTGGATCGCCTTCTTGTAGTCCTTCTGCTGGAAATAGAGCTGACCGAGCTGCACCTTGGCGTCGATGCTCTCGGGCGCCAGTTCCACCGAGCGCTGGGTATACCGGGTGGCTTCCTTGAGTTCGCCGAGTTCGGCGTAGATCTCACCCACGGTCAGGTAGATCGAGAAGTTGTTCTCATCGAGCTTGATCGCGCGCAGGAAATTATTGATCGCCTCGGACTTGTTACCCTGCGCGGCCATCATGCGGCCGGTCTCGGCATAGGCCAGCGCATTCTCCGGATCGCGGGCAATGACGGTATCGAATTCCTTCTGGGCGTCCGAATACTGCTCTTTCTTGGCCAGCACCTTGCCCATCTCCAGATGCGCATCGACGCTGCTGGGATCGAGCTCAAGCGCTTTCCGAATGGCCGACTCGGCCTCTTCGAGATCGCCCAGGTAGAGTTTGGTCATACCGTAACGCAGGTGCCCGAGCATGTAGCCCGGGTCGGCCTGGCGGGCCTTCTTATATTCGATGAGCGCCTCGGCGAAGAACTCGGTCTTGTAGAGGGTATCGCCGCGCACCACTGCCACGTCGGCCCGGCCGCTTTGCGCGGACTCGGCTTCCTTGAGCCGATCCATCGCGTCGTTGGTGCGTCCCTCGCCCAGGGCGACGCGCGCTTCAAGCACCTTGAACATGGCCTTGAGGGCCGGGACTTTCGCCAGTGTCTCCGATTCACCGATCTTGGCAAGAGCTTCGTTGGCTTCCTGTGCGCGACCGAGCTGCAGCAGCAGCTGCGCCTTTCGCATGCGCGGGAGCACGTTGCCCGGACGCGAATCGATGGCCTTCTGATAGACCTGCAATGCGGCGTCGTATTGTTCCTTGCGTTCGAAGAATTCGCCGATGCTCAGCAGCGCGGCCTGGTCTTCAGGCTCGGCGCTACGCGCGGCCTTGAGCTCGCCCACGGCCGCGTCATAGTCGACGCGGTCCATCATGATCGCCTGGGCCAGCGCGACGCGGGCCTCGACGTTGTTCTCGGCGGCGGCGACCGCCGCCTTCGCGAATTCAACCGCCTTGGCGGCGTCGCCTTTCGCCCGATAGGCGTGAGAGGACGCAATGTTCCCCTCAACCAGATTGGGGTTGGTCGCACGCACCAGATCGGAGAGTGCGACGGCACGGGTGACGCGCTGGGGCTCACCCAGAAGCAACGCCCACTCGGCCTGCAGCCAGGCCAGCCCCGCAAGCGCGCGGTGATTGGCCGGATTCTTCTGAATGGCGGTGAGGAAAGCTGTCTCGGCGGCGGGGAACTCACTCACGGAGTATCGGTCGAGAACTGCCATACCTTTCTGGAGTTCCTGTTCGCTGAGCGTGGCGCGCTCTCCGGTGCCGCTGCGATTGGATTTCACCAGCTCGGTGATCTTCGCATCAGTGAGCTCGGTGAGCGGAATCTCGCGGATGCTGGTCCACCAGTACCACCCGCCTCCGGCGCCCACGGCCAGCACCACCAGCACAACTGCGACAATGACCAGCAATTTCGACTTGCTGCCACCGCCGCCGGCGACCTTGCCGCCACCGAATTCATCATCGGTGAAGGTAATCGATCCATCCATGCCCGGCACTGCCGCAACGGATGCGTCGGCCAGGATCTGGTCGAGGTTCACGCTGCCGGGATCGCTGAGCGCGGTGATGACCGAGGTCGAGACCCACGGGCCGTCGTTGCGCGAGATCTCTTCCTGCCCCGTGAACTTGCCGTTGGTGGCAAACTCGCGAACGGCTTCAATCGTGAAGGGTCCGGCCACCTGGCCGCGCGCATTCTTGAGCCGGAAGCTCGAATTGCTGCCCGTGTCCATGCCGAAGAAACCGTCATCGGCCCCGCCACCGGCCTGCGCTTCGATCTGCGCGTCCATACGGTCGAGGTCGTCGAGATCGTCACCGCCGGTATCCAGGCCGCTTCCCGAATCCCCCTCGGAACCGAAGTCGAAGTCACCGTCGCCGCTGCTGGCCCCGGCGAAGTCACCGCCAGCGTCGCCGCCGCCGAGATCGAACTCATCGCCGCCACCCGCGTCCGGAGCGGGGGGAGGCGGCGGGGGCGGAGCGCTGCCACTGAGATCCACGTCACCGAAGGCGAAGGGATCGTCGCCGCCGGCATCACCGGCAGGAGGCGGAGGCGGTGGCGGTGCCGCGGCGGGCTCGCCAAAATCGAAGGGATCTTCCCCCCCACCTGCAGGCGGCTCGGCAGCCGGCGGTGGAGGAGGCGGCGCGGCAGGCGCGTCGCCAAAATCGGGAATGTCCGCATCCGCCGAGGGGGGCGGAGGCGGCGCATTCAGATCGACGTCACCGAAATCGAAGGGGTCTCCCCCGCCGCCACCGGCGTCGGGAGCATCCATCGCTGAAAAGGGATCCCCACCGGCAGGCTCGCCTCCAGCGTCGGGAGGCGAGCCGAAGTCGGGCGCGCCCTGATCCATGGTCTCCGGCGGCGGTGGAGGCGCCGAAGCGCCGGCGTCGGCGCCCAGCCCCTGGGCGGCAGTGGGATCGACAACGATCACAGCACCGCACTTCTGACACTTCACGCCAAATTTCTTGGTTTTGCCTTCAACTTTGGCGTCGTCGAGCTGGTATTTGGCCTGACACGACTGGCACTCGATTTTCATAAGTCCCGACCCTGCTGCCACTGCTCCGAACCCTTGGGATTCGGAGCGAATGTAGTGAAATCAATGGCTTTTGTAGCACTCAGCCCCGAGGGCACGCAAGGAACCTTACACTTTGGAGGCCGGGGCGGCTACTGAGGGGAAAAGTGGGACAAATAAGCCTTACTGCAGCGCTGGACGCTGAATTTCGAACTCGCGGAAGACGATGTCCCGGGATGCGTTCACGGCCCAGACCAGGGCCTCGTCCTCCCCGGTGCGGCGCGCCGCGATGATCTGAAAATCCAGTGCTCCGGTGCCCGGGCTGGCCGAAGGCGCCCCCGGTCCGGAGAAGCTCAGCGGGGTAATTTTAGGCATTTCCGAGTCCTGGCCGTGGATGACGATCATATCGGAGAGATAGAGCGAGAATTCTCGAAGCTCGGCGCGCTCAAGCACCTCGGGGCCCCAGGCCTGAAACGCGCTCTCGACCGCCCTGCCCTGCACGGCGTCCATGCGGATCCGGTCCACCAGATAGTAGAGGGAATTGCGCACCTGCATGTGGACCGAGCTCTGGGGATTCCAGCGCGTGGCGCGCCAGACGCAGACGCGGAACCCGACGATCAGCACCAGCGTGACCGCCCAGATCGCCAGGCCGATGCGCACGCCGCGACGCTGAAACAGCGGCGCGGGCGCCGTCACGTTCGCAGGTTCAACAGGTTTTTCGGAGTCTTCGCTCACGAGAGGTTCCCCGAGTTTTCGTGCTGGAGGGAACTATACACGGCAGAAGGCGTGCGAGACAGAGATACGGCTCACGTTCCGAATTTGGCCAGCAGCTCGCTCACCTGCCAGAGGCGAAGGGCGCTGGCCGGGCGCTCGCCCCCTGTCTTGCGGTTCCAGGTCCCGGCGACCAGCGAGCGTCCGTCAGGTGAAAAGGACAGCGCGTAGATCTCATGGGGCAGCTCTTCGACGACCAGCGCCTGATGACCGGTGGCACCGTACCAAAGGCGCAGCGTCCGGTCAGCCCCTGCCGAGGCCAGCAGGTCCCCATCGGGCGAGAAGGCCAGGCAGGTCACCGCATCGGAATGCCCCTGCAAAATGGCGTGGCGCTCTCCGGTGCGGGTGTCCCACATGCGAATGTTGTAGTCGCTGCCCGCCGAGGCCAGCAGGTGGGCCCCCGGCGACCAGGCCAGCGACTCGACGATGCCCCAGTGCCCGCGAATATCGAAACGCTCGTGCCCTCTCTTGCCGAGCTCCCACACGTGCAGGTGCCCGTCTTCGGCGCCGGCGGCAAGCAGGCGGCCCTCTTCAGCAAAGGCGACCGAATAGACATGGCCGATGCTCGCGGCATTGGCGCCGGGCAGTTCAGTCAGCCGCTCACCAGTGTGCGCGTTCCACACCCGCACACGCTGGTCCTGCCCGCCCGAGGCGATTTGCTCGCCCCCGGGAGAGAAGTCGATGTCATAGACACGTCCGAAGTGCGCCCAGATGCGCAGCAGTTCCCTGCCGTCGGAGATGTTCCACAGGCGCACCGTCCCATCGTGACCGGCAGAGGCAACGGCCCGCCCGTCTCGCGAGAAACGCACGGCGGAGATCCGGCTCGAATGGCCGCGCATGAACCGCAGTTCCTTGTGACGCTCGACGTCCCACAGACGCACTTCACCCACGCCGGTGATCTCGTCGTTACTCGCGGTAACCAGCAGCCTTCCGTTGGGGGAGAAGCAGATGGAACTGACCTGGTGGGTGTGCCGCGCCAGCTCGCGCGAATGCTCATCTTCGTGCGCGTCGTAGGAAACGACGCCGGTCGGGGCAGCAGGGTTGTGCAGGGGTTCGGACATGGGCGGGGAAGTGTTTCCTCAAATGATGCGACTCGCCCGCCGCTCTCTTGCGACAGGCGCGCCCCGGAGTCCCCGCCGGGTATGCTTCTTCTAGTCTGACTGCGCGAGCCAGCGCAAACAACCAGTTTCTTCGAGCACCTTGTCCAGTGCGGCGCTACGGGTGGCGGCATATTTCTCGCGAATCACACCCAGACTGCGCGCATGGTATTTCTGGGTCTGCTGGGTAAACGGCTTTCCAGAGAGCTCCACGCTGAATTCCTTCTCACCGGTTGCGAGCGCGCGGGCGTTGGCATCCGACCAGGGAAGAAACAGCCCGGCCACCTGCTCGCAGAGAACCGGCTTGAGAGTCGGAAGCAGCGCATCCAGACTCTCGAACTCCCCTTCGGCTTTGGGGTCGAGCATGCGGCCCACCCACGCGGCTACCCTGGGCGCGCGCTCTTTCATCAGGGCCCCGGGGGTGGGATCGCTCCAGAGTTCATAGAGCTGCCCCCAGAGCCCCAGATCCGCGAACGAGGGACGCGCGCCCAGCACATAGGGGCGG
>JAGRBM010000628.1 GCA_020434085.1 Chrysiogenia bacterium
ACCCAGCCTGCAAAGCGGGAAAATCCCTCGGATACGGCCCAACCCAGGGCAATTCCGCACAGCCCCCCGGCAACGCTGACGACCACCGATTCTGCCAGGAACTGCACCATAATATCGCCCCCGCGCGCCCCAACGGCCTTTCGCAGGCCGATTTCCCTGGTTCGCTCCGCCACGGAGACGAGCATGATGTTCATGATGCCGATCCCGCCCACCAGCAGGGAGACTGCGGCAATTGCCGCCAGCAGAAGAGACATGGTCCGGTTACTCTCCTCCATGGCCGACTGCACGTCTCCGAGATTCTGGATGCGAAAGGCTCCCTCGCGCTGGGAGGCCGGTACGCGGTGGCGCGAATACATCAGTTCCTCCACCGCTCCCTGCACCCAGCCGATGTTCGATGCATGATCGATCTGTATTTCAATCGACTCGACATAGTCCTTGCCCGTGACCCGATCCATCGTCGTGAGGATGGGCACGATTGCCACATCGTCCTGATCCCACCAGGTGGCAAAGCCCTTCTCAGGCAACACGCCGATGATCTGGAAGTTCACCTTGTTGATCTTGAAATACTTGCCCACCGGATTGCGGCCACCGAAGAGCTCGCGCACGAGCGCAACGCCAACTACCGCCACACGGGCACGCAACCGATTTTCCTCCTCGGTAAAGAAGCGCCCAATCGTTGGCCTGGCGTTGCGCATCCATTCATAGGACGGTGTTGCCCCGATCACCCGCGTGTTCCAGTTACGCCCCTCGTAGGTGGCCTGAACACGGTCGTTGATGGAAGGGCACACCCCAAGCACATGGGGAACGCTCTCGCCAATGGCCACTGAATCCTCCACTGTCAGGCGCGAGACTGTACCCGCCTGCTGGGTGACTCCGGCGACACGCACCGCGCCAGAGCGCAGCACCAGCAGGTTCGAACCCAGCGCCGACATCTGCTGCTCGATGGACTGGCGTGCGCCCCGTCCCAGCGCCAGCGTTGCGACCACCGCCGCCACTCCGATCAAAATACCAAGGACAGACAGGCCGCTGCGCACCTTGTTGGCCATGAGCATCGAGAGCCCCTGGGACAGGTAGGCAAACACGCCGCCCAGAAGCGAGTGGCCGGCAACCTCACCTACCACAGGCTTTTCCGGCTCGGCAGGGATTGCCGGCAGGGGTTCCAGGCGCTCGTCGGAGACGATTTCTCCGTCCTTCATGCGAATCAGACGCTTGGTCTGCGCACCCACCTCTTCTTCATGGGTCACAATGATTACGGTGATCCCCTGCTCATTGAGGCGGCGGAGCGTATCAAGAATTTCGCGTTCACTGGCCGAGTCCAGGTTCCCGGTCGGTTCATCCGCAAGCAGCACAAGAGGGCGGTTGATGAGCGAGCGCGCAATGGCCACGCGCTGCTGCTGGCCGCCAGAGAGTTCGTTGGGATGGTGATCGAGTCGGTCGCCAAGTCCCACATGGTCGAGCAATTCGGCGGCACGGCTGAGATCCCGGTGCGCAGCCGTGTAGATCATCGGAAGCGCTACGTTCTCCACGGCCGAAAGACGGGGAATAAGATTGAACTGTTGAAACACGAAGCCGAAGACCCTGCCCCGCAGGGCTGAAAGATCCTCATCGTTCATGTTGGCGATCTCGCGGCCCTCAATTACGTAAGAGCCCAAATCGGGTACATCGAGCAGACCCAGCAGGTGCATGAGCGTCGACTTTCCCGAGCCCGACGCGCCCATGATTGCCACGAAATCCCCGCGTTCGATTTCGAAAGATACCTCACGCAATGCGTGTACCACATGGCTACCCATGCGATATTGTTTGGAGACGTTGCTGAGCTTGATCACGCGTTAACGCCTGCGGCTCGGCGCAAACGGGCTGCCACCTGCGGCGCCCGACTTGCTGAAGTCGACATCGGGGATCAGCAGCAATTCCCCTCCCCGGAGGCCCGAGAGCACCTCCGTTTGTTTTCCGTCGCTGATGCCAAGTTCCACCACCTGTTGTTCGGGTTTGGCTTCCGGGCGCGCCGGTTTGAGCAGCACCGAGCGCGTCTCACCGGAGTAGCTGATCGCATCGCTCGACACGAGCAACACATCCTTCTTTTCAAGGATGGTAAATCGGACATTTGCCGTCATGCCGCTGCGCATGAAGGGGGGCACCTTGTCGGGTAGCACTTCGACGATGTAAGTCGTGACGTTGTTGACGAGCGCGGCGTCGAAGGCAACCTTGCTCACTTTCCCGTCAAATGGCTGGTCGCCGTAGGCATCCAGGGTAATTCGTGCCCGTTGGCCAAGTTTTACGTGCGCGATATCGACTTCATCCACCTGAGCCTTAACTACCAGCCGATCCGAAAGGACGAAGATCGCGTCTGCAGTCGTAAAAGTCTGGCCCGTCTCCACATTGCGCTGGATGATTGTTCCTGAAACCGGGGCCATTACCGGCGTCGGACGGTAGAATTCCTTCCACTTATTGCGCTCGGCCGCACCCTTGGCCTGCGCGGCATCGAGCAATGCGGCCCGTTCGCTTGAACTCACCCATGCCAGAAGATCGCCCTTCTTCACACTCTGGCCCTCTTCGGCCAGGATCTCTTCTGCACGCCCGGCAATGGGCGCCTTGATATCGAGCTGTCTCTCCGGCCCCACCGTGCCTGTGCTCAGGATCGTAAAGGAAATATCGCCGCGTTCGACTCTCACCTCGCGGTACTGCTGCGGAGGGGTTTGGGCCTCTTGCCACTTGTAGACGGCCGCCGCACCGACCAACGCTACGACCAGTACCATGATCATCCAGCGGCCACGTCGCCGTGGGCGATTCAGTCGATGGCTTTCTCCATTACTCACTCAAACACCGCCTTGCCCTGTGCCTGCTGCCATGCCGCTTCGGTGGTCACGTGGTTGCGCAGGCTCTGCAAGTGATTCTTCTGCCTGGAAATCAGATCGTTTTCAATGACGTCCCAATCCTCGAACGAGAGTAATCCGTTGTTATACTTGCTCCGCGCAATCTCCGCACGGATGCTTGCCGCCTTCATGAAGAGCTCATCCACCAGCACTTTCTGACGGGATTCGACAAACGCGGCGTGCGTCTGTTCGAGTCTGGTTCGCGCGCGCCTGACCGCATCGAGCGCATCCACACTGGAAGCCTCCGCCAGGGCCCGCGCACTCTTTACCGAGTAGTAATCTCGCAATCCGCTGAACAGGGGCACATTGAGGGAAGCCCCCACCGACCAATTGTTGTCGTCGGGAGTCGCATCATCTCCCTCACGCACAAACTGACCATTGAGGTCCAGCGAGGGGTAGAGCGGGGAGCGCGCCAGCGAGATTGCACGCAGATCAAACTGTTCCTGATAGAGGGCCTGCTGATATTCGGGCGTCTGCCGGGCAAGTTCGCCGAAATCCGGCGCGCTCAGTGGGTCGCTCATGGGCACGACTCCAGAGGCCGTGAACTCGGCACGTTCGTCCCGACCCATGACGCGGCGAAGCTGGGCTCGCGCCACTTCAACATCGTGTCCTGCCTGCAGGTCTTCGTAGCGTGCTTGCTCCAGATAGGCCTGGAAGAGAAGGACCGAGCCCTTGTTTTCACGCCCACTATCGTAGCGAAGCGAGACGAGCCGGTAGTTTTCCTCGCGGCGCGCAATGATCTGCCCAGTCAATGCCTTGTTCGATTGTGCGAAAAGCAGTTCCTGAAAACCGGTCTTGAGTTCAAAGCTGACCTGTGCCCGGACGATCTGTCGTTCGCTTTTGGCAAGCAAGACCGCCGCCCTCGCCTGCTCAATTCGCTTCTCGTCGGCAAATCCGCCGAAGAGGTTTTGCTTGCCCTTGATGCCGGCGCTGTAGGAATTGGTATTACCCGTGGATCCCCGATCTCCGTAGTCGTAGTTAAACTCGGCATTGACCTCGGGAAAGTAGCCGCCATGGGCAGAATCGACATTCATTTGCGCAGCACGAAGCCGGCGATCAGCGGCCTGCAGCGAAGCATTGTATGCAGCCGCTTCGGCGATGCACTCATCCCAGGTAAGCAGCTCTTCTGCCAGAACCGGGAGCGCCCGCCCCAGCAAAAGCACCGCTGTCAGCGCAAGCAAAGTTGTGACACGACCCGAAGACTTCACGCTTTCCTCAGAGTAGCAAAGCTCGCTTCACGCGGTTCACTATGCTTGTCGCTGAAAAGCGAGACAAGCCCCCCTGATGCGGTATTTCGGTGAGATTCGACTACATGGACGTAGCCAGGATGTAACAAACGGGGCTAAAAAACTGCTGCCGTTCAGAAATCCGAGCGGCTACTTCTTGCCTTTGCCCCGACCGGGCTTGGCACCGGGCGCCGGCCTGCCCGTCGACTCCGGTTGAGCCGGCGTTGCGGCGGGTTTGGACAAGGGGTCTTTGGAAAGCGTGATCGTGTGGATAAAGCGGATCACTTCGGGATTTCCGCTGATTCCGCGGGTGAGGATCCGCTTCTGAGGAGCTATCGCGCCGCCGTTTCGCCCGGGCTCGGTATTTGGCTCGAGCGTCGAGCCCTTGAGCGCCTCGACGAAGTCCATGAACTTCAGGTAGCCGTTCTGCACCTTGCGGTTCCACAGGTAGTAGCGCCAGGGCTCGGCACGCACCTGCTCGGCCGAAATATCTTTCTGTTTCATCCCGCAGGCGTCGAATCGCACGAAGCGAGTCTCGGGATAGTCGTCGAAGAGTGCGCTGAGCGGATAGAGGACCTGGTTGCCGTAGCGCCCCTTGGTAATGAATCGCTCCGCGCGCTTTCGGTGCGTAAAGGCCAGTCGATCTCCCTCGAGTGTCAGTTTGCCCTCGACCAGCAAGCGGACGTGCCGGGGGTACTGGCCATCACAGTCGGGATCGGCTGTCTGAGCACGCGCGGGCCGGTTGCAGATCAGAAGCACAGCAATACCGATCGAGCAGCAAAGTAGTTTTCGTATCATCAGGGCTCCACAAAATGCACGCGCTGGTCGACGGCCGGGACGGAGGGCGTCGTAGTCACGCCCGTGGTCCACAGAATTTCCAGTGCGCTGATGCTGGTGTTCGAACCCAGGCCGAAGTGACAGCCACGCTCGCCGCCGCCGCCAAGGGCCGGACGTGTCGTATGGAAGCAGGTCTGGGTCACCTCATCGGGGGTGGTGAGACTCACAATCGCACCAATGGCATCGCGGTTGGTCTTTCCTGCCCCGCCCTGCCCTTCGAGCGTGATGAAGATCCAATGATTGGTATTTCCAAGTTCCGGCGCGTTGTTGTGATAGATCCGCAGCGGCCCCGCGTAGTTGTGCACGGCAAATTCCAGGAAGCCGTCGCGATCGAGGTCGATCATCGCCGCCCCCTTGCCCGAGTTGTAGTCGTCGAGTCCCGCCGCCCAGGTGCGCTCGGTGAAATGATTCGTCCCGTCATTCTCGAAAAATGCGTTTGGCACCGAATCAGGGGCCGGCTCATAAATGATCCCGCCGCCGTAGTAGAGGTCCAGATCCCCGTCATTGTCGTAGTCGAACTGATTGCTCGACCAGGTAACGGAATCGAATCCCCAGGGCAGGCGGCTGCGACGAATGCCCGCCGCGTCCGAAACATCGGTAAAACCACCTGCGCCGTCACTGAATACCAGGTAGTTCGGCCCGATGTTGGTATAGGAGAAATCGGGATAGCCGTCGTGGTTCATGTCCCCGATTCCCAGTCCCATGGCGTTGATGCCCTTGGAGAAGGGGTCCAGCGGGTAGCTCAATCCCGAAGGGACACCGATCTCCGAGAACTTCCAGTCGGGCGCCGACGCGCCAGGGCCGTCGTTGCGCCACAGCAGACTCGGGCGACTGATGTTGTCATTGATGTGGTCGGTGATGGCGATCAGGTCCTGATCCCCGTCCCGGTCATAGTCGACCCAGAGCGCCGAGAAAGTCAGCGCCCGGAGCTGGTTCTGGGCGCTGGGGAGATACCCCGTCACTTCCACGAAGCTTCCACCGTCGTTGCGGTAGAGGTGGTCATTCTGATGCGTTGAGGTGGGATTGAGTGTGCACCAGGAATGATGTCCGACGTACACGTCCAAGTCCCCGTCCCCATCGTAGTCGCCCCAGGCCCCGACCATCGTGCGTTGCTGCGAATAGCCATTCAGTCCGGAGCCGGCAGAGACATCCACGAAGGTGGCAGTGCCGTCCTCAATCAGGCGGTTCTGGAAGAGCGCATCGCGCCCCCAGCGGCCCAGAAAAAGGTCCTCATCGCCATCGTTGTCGTAGTCGACAAACTCTACAAAAGAGATGTTCTCCATCCCCGCCAGCCCGGCGGCCTGCGTGGCGTTGACGAAATCGGGCAACCCGTCGCTGCCAAGGTCCCCCTGATTGCGGAAGAGGATGCCGTCGCTGCCCAGGTTTCCGTAGTAGAAGTCCATGTCCCCGTCGTTGTCGAAATCGGACCAGCCAAGGCCCGTGGAGATCGGAAGGCAACTGTGGGACTCCCCGGGGTAGTCATGAATGCGGGAGAGCCCCACCTGAACGGAGACATCACTGAAAAGCCTGGGCACCAGCGAGATCTGGCGCGTGCTGGTGTCAGTGGTGCCTCCCTTGCGGCGCACACCGAGCTGATAGGTCCCCTGGGGCAGGGAGACCGGCAAACGGTAGCTCCCATCCTGGCGCAGAGTCTCATCGAGAGCCAATTCCAGGCCGTTCACGCGGACTTCGATGGCATCGGCCGAGGCATTGGTCACAACCACAATCTGGCCCCGCACAGCGGTCTCGCGCGTCGAGTAAGTGATGCTGACCGGCCCCCCAAAATCCAGCCGCGGCTCGTCCCCCTGGGGACCGCCGGCCGGCCCCTCCGGAATGGCGTCCGCGCAGGCCATGCAAAATAGAAATGCCCAAAGCACCGGAGCGTGCAACAACCATTTTCTGAAATTCGGCTCACTCATCACGACTCGTCTCTGCCCCTTGTCCCCAAAAGACACATCCCCGGCGCAGGGCCGGGGATGTGGTTGAGAAATCAATCAAACATCTACTGGATTCAGCGTGCGGCACTCCGGCGACGACGCGAAACCATGAACACCGCCGCCACCGCGCTCATCAGGATGAACATGGAGCTGCCCGACTCCGTCGGACTCAGGGTGCAGTCACTGCTGCTGACAACGGTCCCGAAGCCGAAGTAGTTGGCCACTGCTTCGGCGGTGCACTCTGTTGCCGAGCCAAGCGCAATGCCGCCCACCGCCGTCAGCGTGCCATAGCAGTCGTTTCCAAGGCCAGCCGTGTTGCCGGTCACCGCCGCGCCGTTCGTAACGAAACGCGGCTTGCCCTCGCGAGAGTAGTTGCCCTGCCAGTCGTCCTGGATGATGAGATCACGCGGTGCGTAGACACCGCCTGCCTTGCCACCCGAGGTATTGCCGGTCACCGCAGCACCCGAACCTACCATGGTGCCATTGGGCATCGAGATGCCGCCACCGGCGTTCATGGCCGTGTTGCCGCTGACCCGAAGGCCGTTGAACTCCACGATCAGACCGCCGTAGGCGTTGTCCTCGGTCAGGTCGGCGGCATACATGCCGCCGCCATCACCGATGACCGCATCAAAGGTCCCCACAATATTACCTGTTCCGGCCGCCGCTGAGTTAAGCGTGATGGAGAACTCGCCCGTCGCATAATCGATCGTGCCGGTGCCGCCGCTGCCGCCGACCAGCACGCCGTCCTCGCCGGGATCGGTAAAGGTCTCTTCCCCGCCCGCGTTGATGGACACGCTGCCCGGATCGATGCGGCGCCAGTTGACGTCCTCAAGGATCACATCGGCGCCGTCATCAACTTCCTGAGACCCAAAGGTTTCGAGCTTTGACATATAGGCCGAGGTCCCAATGGCCAGGTCGTCACCGGTATCCCAGTTGCTGATCGTGTCGGTGCTGCCCGCTGTGTTGTCCTTCATCGTGACGTTGAAGAGCTGAAGAATGCCGGCATTGGTATAGATGCCGCCGCCATCCCATGCGGCCGTGTTGTTCGAGAAGGTCGAGTTGGCAACGGTGAAGTTCTTGGGCGCACCCGTCACCATCATGCCGCCGCCGCTGCCGTCCTGGGCTTCGTTGCCGGTTGCCGTCACATTGTTGAAGTTGATCGTTGCCGGTCCGCCGCGCACGCGGATACCACCGCCGCCGCTGCGGGAGACGTTGTCGGTCACCTGCACGTTCATCAGGTTCACCATGTGCTTGGGCGCGATGCTGATTTCGATACCGCCGGCCGTTCCGCCCTCGTTGTTGCGAACGATGACGTCGATGATGTCGGCGCTGCTGCCGATAAAGATGCCGCCGACGTCGTTGTCGGTGTCGTCATCATCTTCGTTACCCTCGACGATCAAGTCGCGGAGAACGAGTTTATCGGCGCTCTCGGAGCTGTTGTTGCCACCCATTTCGAGCGCGCCTTCATCGCCCGAGCCCGTAAGGGTCAGACCGGTAATTTCGATGTTCTGGCTGTCACGCGCAAGGTCGCCGTCGGAATCGTTGCCGATCTCAATGATCGGCCCACTGTTGCTGTTCAGATCGAGCGTCAGCGAGGCCGCACCCGGACCAGTGATCGTCAGGCTCTCGCTGATCTCGGGAAGGCCGCTGCCAAGGGTGATGGTGCCCGTCACCGAGAAGGTGATCGTATCGGCGCCCGCCGTGGCGTTGGCCTGCTCGATGGCCGCACGCAGGGTGCAGTCGCCCATCGAGTCGGTCACTTCACAGATGTCGTCGCCGGTGTCTTCATCAACACCGTCGCCGGTATCGCTCACGGTAAAGGTCGCCGCCAGCGCGCTGGAGGGAATCGCCAGCACCGCCAGAAGAACAAGCAGCATTCCGCCCTTGCGGGCAGCGGCCTTCACGGCAATGCCGCGACGGCGCGATGCGGCCGCCATGGCGATGGCCAGGCCGAGCAGGAAGACAAAGCCATATCCCGCGCCGGACTCGTCGGCGCTCAGCACGCAGCCGCCACCGCCGCCCACCGAGGTGACGCCGCGGAAGTCGGTTCCAATGTTGAAGAGATTCGTCGTGGTCGTGGACGTGCAGCCATCGGTCACGCCGATGCCCAGGCCGCCCAGATTCAGGACGTTGCCGGTGCAATCCTTGTGGGCGCCGCCGGCGCTGTTGCCGGAAATGGTGCTGTTCTGACCGAACAGGGTTCCCATCAGACCGCCTTCGTCATCGTCGGTCACGCCGGATTGCGACACGCTCACGCCGCCGCCAAGGTTGCCCGCAGTGTTACCGCTGACCGTGCTGCCCGAGAGGATGACCTTACCATCGCCATTGTAGATGCCGCCGCCGTCCACTTCGGCAGTGTTGCCGGTAATGGTCGTGCCGATCAGATGCACGGCATGGCCGTAGTTGTGCTCATTGAAAATGCGGCCCACGGCGACGCCGCCGCCGTTGCCCAGAACGATGTCGTATTCCAGATAGATCTCGTTGCTGTTCCCGGGGTTGGCGTTGAGCGTGATGCTCCACTCGCCGGTCTCGTAGTCGATCGTGCCGGTTCCGCCGTCATCACCAGTCAGATTACCGTCCATGTCACCATCGGTGAAGGCTTCCACCGTATTGGCATTGTTATCGTTGCTTGCTACCCGGATGGTTGCGGTTCCCGGAACGACGCCGTGCACGAACCGGGCATCCTCACCGCTGCTGTAGGTGAGTTGACCATCGACGGTGTCGATATTGGTGCGATAATCGCTGTCGGTGCCGTCGGCGGGCCGCTCAGCGCCGGTCTGGGTCGCCGAGGCACCTGCTTCGTTGCCGGAGATGGTCGAGTTGTAGATCTTCATCAGCCCGCCCTGCTGCACCTCGATACCACCACCATCGTCATTGGCGATGTTGTTGATGATCTTGATGCCCTTGGCGAGAACCGACTTGCCCTCGGCGCCGGTCATGAAGATGCCGCCGCCGACGCCCTGGGTCATGTTGCCGTCGACGATCACGTTCTCGAGGATCAGCGTATAGCGGTTGCCCGAGAGGGTGATGCCGCCGCCGCCTTCGCCGTTGTTGTCATTGTTGATGTAGGTTCCCATGGCGGTGTTGTCGCTGACGGTCACGTTCTTGAGCGAGACGACCTTGTCGCCGCCGTCGATCGAGATGCCGCCGCCACCTCCAACGGTGGTATTTTCTTTCACCGTGACGTTCTCAAGAAGCACCATGTTGCGCGAGCCGCCGGCGATGCTGATGCCTGCACCCTGGGCGCGCTCCGGATTGGTGCCGCCTACGAACGCGTTGTTGTCGACCATCACGTTGCGGATGGTCGCGTTGCCCCCGATGTTGATTCCGGCCGCCGTATCGTCTTCGCGCTGGTCGCTTTCATTGCCGGTCACGCGGCAGTTGCTCAACACGAGCGAATCGTTGTCCGCAACATAGACGCCGCCGCCGGTACCATGGGTGCTGCTGGATGTTTCTGTTCCGCCATTGGTGCCGTCATGCCCACCACTGCCCGTGAGGGTCAGACCCGAGAGGGTCAGGGTCTTTTCAAGGCCGACATCCTGATGGTTGATCGTCGCCTGCATGCCGTCGATGATCGGCTTGCGTCGGCTGTCGATCGCGAACACCGCGCCGACATTGCCGTCAAGATCGACCGTCAGGGCGGTCTGTCCCGGGCCGGTAACGGTCAGGTCATCGACGATGTATTCGAGTGCGCTACCCAGCGTGATGGTTCCGGTCACAGAGAAGGTCACCGTGTCGGCGCCGGCAAGCTGGTTGGTCTCTTCAATCGCCGCGCGCAGGGTGCAATCGCCCCCGCCGTCGGTCACTTCACAGACGCCGTCGCCGGCGTCGAAATCGCTGCCATCGCCCGTATCATTCACAATGAATGATGCAGCAAATGCAGTGTTTGGAACTCCGACAAGTGCCACAGCAATTGCCACAACACAGCCTGCAATCCAGTTAATTTTGGTGTACATCCCTGTTCCTCCCACAATGGGTCGTTTCTGCGCCTTGTCAGCTAGACGCACTGGCCCCCATAGCTAGTTTCCTGAGGTTAAAGGAGGTGGACACAAAATGCCAGCCCATAGGAGAAACGCAGAAATTGGCGTGCAGTGCCACTGCACTTTGTGATTCTGCAGTACACGAACCACGCGTACAGCAGAGATTGCAGGTTCTGGAAATGTAGAGTGGGATGCGGGCTTTTTAAGGGCGCAGCTTCAGTTGCCCTTTGGCCAGGAGTTCCTCAAAGTTGACCGGGGTCACAAATCTGACCAGTTCGACAAATCCCTCACCGGTGCCGCTCGGGTCGATTTCGAGCGCGTTGCCGTTTGCGCGCAGGTAGTTCTTCAGGGATTCGGCAGAGCCGTCGCCTTGGTAGCCCGCTTCGGCCAGAAGTGCCGAGACATCGATCACATCGCTAGCATCAAAGCCATCGAAGACATCGACGCCCCCTTCGAGGTCGCCCGGGAGCCAGACAAAGGTATCGGCTCCCATGATTCCCGAGATCGTATCGGCGCCCGGCCCACCGCGCAGCGTGTCATTGCCGTCCTGGCCCCAAAGCACATCATCGCCGGGGCCTCCGTCCATGTAGTCGTCCCCGTCGCTGCCGAAGAGCTCGTCGTTGCCCCCCTCGCCAAAGAGCCGGTCATTGCCGTCCCCCCCGCGCACGCGGTCCGCGCCCTCGCCCGCCCGGATCACGTCCGTGCCGCTGCCGCCGATCACCTCGTCGTTGCCATCGGTCCCGATCAGCTCTTCATCGCTGTCGTCACCGGCCTTGACCACCTTCCCGTGGCTCTCTCCGGGATCGAAGATCTTTGCCGGGTGGCGCTCGCGCAACTTCTCAATCCGTGCCATGTGCTCGGCGCGCCGCTGTTCCATGGTCTTCTCTTCTTTCTTCTCGCAATGCGGGAGGCATAGAATGAGAAGCATCGCCAGGGTTGCCAGTGCGGTTCGTGTAGGGAACATGAAAATTTCCTTGCGCGGGCTTGGTCGCCCAACGCTATCCAAAGCCCGTGAAGGAAAGCAACGTAAATCGTTTAGGATCGCATCATCGCTATGAAAAAAGTCCTCATTGCATTCATTGCCCTGACCGCTGCGGCCGCCCTCTGGGTTGCGCTCGATCCAGGTAACGGGCCCGAAACGCCCAGAATTCCCGGCGCCAGCAGCAGCGCGGTCACTTGGGAGTGGCTCTCCCTCATGCTGCCCGGCGGGTTCGACGAGCAGGATGGCTCGGTTCGCTGGCGAGGGTCCCTTGACGGGCAAACCATCGATGCAGGCAGGGCCACCCTTCGCTCAGCCCCCGATCCATCGGATGAGCTGCAGGTGCGTGCGAAGTTCGCCGCTCAGGAGTTCTTCGGGAATCTCACCTTCGGCCTGCCGGCCGATCAACTCCGCGCGCCCGATCCGGACTTCACCTGGCTGAAGCTGCGCGCCAATTTCAACCTGAAGAGCCCCCTCGCCCTGACCCCATGGCTTTCACTCGCGGGGAAGCTCGGTCTCGACGCAGATGCCGGAGGCGGCAAAGCCATTCCCGTCGCCGCGACCATCAAGCTTACCGGCAGAGATCCGCAGTTTATTGCGGCGCTTCCCGATATGTCCGGACAACTGGCGAGTGCCACATTCGATTCTTTCACGGCGAATGCGACGCTCGATGCGCATGCAGTGGAAATCACCGAGTTTGTCGCAACTGGAACCGGCATTCGCGTGACCGGTGGTGGCCACCTCAACCTGGCGCCAAGCTACGAAGAGAGTTCCATCGATTTCACTCTCGAAGTCGCGCGCAGCAACGCGACTACGCAGCCGGTCCTGGCCCAGACCTACGCGGGGCTCGCACAAACGAACAGCTACCAGGTGGGCCTTCACGGATCTCTG